>NZ_JBGOSN010000001.1:0-48280 GCF_046335115.1 Paracoccus sp. P2
AACGGCTTCACCGCACTCGGCATACCCGAAACTCAAGCCGTGGGATGACTCCGTCGGGGGAAAGGGGAACTCTGACCGTCAGTCAATTTGTGCAACAGAGTCATCGGCGAGCTCTCGCTATGTCAATGCTCTTGCGCTGTTGAGGGCGTAATTTTCTGGTCCTAGGTGTTCAGTCCCGGCATCTGGTGGATCGGGTTTAGGATGAATCTGTGGGGCTCTGATATCCAGATCTTGCAGGTGTATTCGTAAGGGGTGCGACGGCATTATTTTCAGAAAGTCGGACTGAGGCGTGACTTCCCCTTCTCCCTTCAGGTTCGGACCCCGCGGACGATCTCGGCGGTGCCGAGTGCATTGAAGCGGTTCATGAGTGCGACGCGGAGCTCACCTCGATTTCGGCGGTTTGGCGGTCTGGGCCTCTTGCGGCGATGCGCTCGCCGAATGCCTTGAGGCAGCGCATCCTTGCCTCGGCTCGGCTGCGGGCATGGTATCCTGTCCATCGTTTCCAGAACGCGCGGCCGGAGTGGTGCGTGGCGCGCAGGGTTTTGTTCCGGGGCCGGGCGGCTGGGCAGTCCTCCTTCCACGCTCGACCAGTCTTGCGGATCGGGATGATTGCCGTGCCACCGCGCGCGATGATGGCGCTGTGGCAGCGGCGGCTGACCTTCGCATCCAACAAGCGCGACGAGGACGATTTCGATCACACCTCATGGCCAAACCTCCAGGATTCCGACCATCTTTTGATTTTTCAAGTTTCCCTGGCTCTGCTATCTGCCAGCGAAAAGGGGGACGCCTATGTATCGAATCTGGAATTTTGTTTCCGAATATTCTCTGCTCCTGGTCGGCGGTGCATTGGCCGCGCTGCTCTGGGCCAATACGGCGCCCGACAGCTATCATCACCTTGTCCACCTGCCGCTGTGGGTCGATGCGCCGATCGGCATGATCGAAGAGCATGACGGCCTGGCCACCCGTGTCCTGACCCTGCATTTCCTGATCAACGACATGCTGATGGCACTTTTCTTCGCCATCGCTGCGAAAGAGGTGTGGGAGGCGGTCATTCTTTCGGGCGGCTCGCTGCGGGGCAAGAAGGCGCTGACACCCCTGATCGCCACGCTTGGAGGGATGGCGGGACCGGTCCTTGTCTATCTGGCGTTGGCGGGGATGCTGGGCGTCCTGGCCGAGGTCGGCCGGGGTTGGGCCATTCCGACTGCGACCGACATCGCTTTCTCCTATCTGGTCGGACGCATTGTCTTCGGCGCGCGCCACCCGGCCATCGGCTTTCTGCTGCTTCTGGCCATCGCCGACGACGCCGGCGGGCTTGCGATCCTGGCGATCTTCTACCCCACGGGCGAGGTGGTGCCGATGTGGCTGCTGTTGTCGCTGTTCGCCGCCGTCGCGGTCTGGTTCCTGGCCTGCTGGCTGCCCAGGCGGTTGGACCGTGGCAAGCAGGATCGGCCGAACTCGACCTGGATGCGGCGGAACCTGGGCGCCTGGCCCTATGTGATCGCGGGCTGCATAAGCTGGTATGCGTTCTACCGCGCGGGCCTGCACCCGGCGCTTGGCCTGCTGCCGATCGTGCCCACCATCCCCCATGCCGAACGCGACTTCGGGATCTTCGCCGAGGTCGAGCGTCATTCGACCGACCTGCTGAACACCATCGAACATGCGCTGAAAATCCCGGTGCAGCTGGTCCTTTGTGCCTTCGGCCTGGTCAATGCCGGGGTCGAGTTCGGCGCGATCTCTGCCCCCACCTGGCTGGTTCTGGCGGGGCTGGTGATCGGCAAGCCGCTGGGGATCACGCTGTTCGGCTGGTTTGCGGCCAATGTGCTGCATCTCGGCATGCCCGAGGGGATGAGCCTGCGCGACCTGCCGGTGGTGGGTTTCGTCGCGGCCATCGGCTTTACCGTGGCGCTGTTCGTGGCCTCGGTCGCCTTCCCGGCCGGGCCGGTGCAGGATGCCGCCAAGATGGGGGCGCTGTTCAGCCTTGGCAGCGCCGTGCTTGCGATCCTTGCAGGACGTATCGCGCGGGTGCGGCGATTGACGTGACGGTGGATGGCCGAGCGGAAAGGCTCCTTTCCGCCGGTCTTCGGGCCCATCGTATCGGGACGGGATTCAGCGTCACTTCAAGGGGGGCGGCCGGTGCGAGGCCGCATCCTTTACCACCGGCGCCAGGCCTGGAATACGGCCTTGCCATTCCTTCAGGCGCAACCCGGGGCAGCGGTCAGAAAATCCTTCAAGGCGATGTCAAACTGTGCCGCGGATTCCTGGCTCACGATATGCCGCCCTGGCAGGGACAGGTGACCTCCGCAGCGCACCGCTTCGGCGATCCCGGCCAATTCGGCGGGCGGGCAGACCGGATCGTCCTTGCCGGAAATCGCCAGCAGCGGATTGGCGATCTCGGGGAGGCGGTCGCGAAGATCCGCCCTGGCAAGCGCCGCGCAGCATCCCACATAGCCCTCGACCGAGGTGGCGGCGAAACCGTCCAGGATCGCCTTGACGCTGGCAGGATTGGCCGCGCGGAAGCGGGGCGTGAACCAGCGTTCCGAAGTCGCCGGAACAAGACCGCTCAGGCCGTTCGCCCGGACCTCGTCGATGCGGGCATGCCAGCTTTCGGCGCTGCCGATCCGGGCGGCCGTCGCGCAAAGAACGATGCGCCCCAGCCGCGCCCCGGCATGGATGCCCAGCCATTGCCCGGTCAGGCCGCCGATGGACAGGCCGCAGAAATGGCTGCGCCTGATGGACAGCGCGTCCCACAGCGCGATCACGTCGCCGCCCAGATCGGCCAGTTCATAGGGCGGCGTCGGGGCGCCCGACCGGCCATGGCCGCGGCGATCATAGCGCAGGATGCGGAAATCCCCCGAGAGGCTTGCCATCTGGGCGTCCCACATGTGCAGGTCGGTGCCCAGGGAATTGCAGAAGGTCAGCCAGGGCTTGTCCCCTTTCCCCCCGTCGATGCGGTAGTGCAGGCGGTGGGTGGGCAGGTCCAGATAGGGCATGGTCGGCCTTTCATGCGGATTTGGGACGCGCGGCGAGGGGCCGCGCGCCTGGTTGCAATGGTGCTCAGGCGGCGGCAAGCCGCGCCGTGTCGCGGGCGCGCCCGTTTGCAAGCGCGAAGACCAGCATCGCCAGCGCGGAGAGTGCCGCCGGGATCGCGAAGATCAGGAAGTTCTGCCCCAGCGGCAGCTCTCGCGCCAAGAGTACCCCGCCCAGCGTCGGCCCGACGATGGCGCCGATCCGGCCCACGCCCGAGGCCCAGCCAAGACCGGTCGAGCGCACCGACAGGTTGTAGAGCTGTGCCACGCTGGCATAAAGCAGGATCTGCGTGCCGATGGTCGTGGCACCCGCGACGAAGACCAGCAGGAACAAGAGCCCCGGCGCCGGGTTGAAGCCGATCAGCGCAATCGAGACCGCCGCCGCGGCGAAAAAGCCCACCACGACCTTGGGCAGTCCGAAGCGGTCGCCCATCCTGCCGCCGGCGATCGCCCCCGCCATGCCGCCGAAATTCAGCGAGAACAGCGACAGAAGGCTGGCGCGTTCGGCATATCCGGCCTCTTGCAGCACCTTGGGCAGCCAGGAGGACAGCAGATAGACCAGCAGCAGGCAGCAGAAGAAGGACAGCCACAGCATCAGCGTGCGCAGCGCCCGGCCATGGCGGAACAGCTCCGCCACGGATGCCGATGCGCCCTTGGCCTCGGCAAAGACCAGCCGGTCCTCGGCGGCCAGCGGCGTGGCCGGGTTGATGCGGGCAAAGATGCGCCGCGCCTCGTCCTGCTTGCCCTGGCGGATCAGGAAGCCCAGCGATTCCGGCAGTTTCCACAGCACCAGCGGCAGCATCAGCAGCGGCACGGCGGCGATGAAAAACATCGGCCTCCAGCCGAAGCTGGGGATCAGGCCGATGCCCAGGCCCGCCGCCACCACGCCGCCGACCGAATAGCCCGAAAACATCAGCGCCACCATGGTGCCGCGCAGGCGCCTGGGCGCATATTCGTTCATCAGCGCCACCGCGTTCGGCATCAGCCCGCCGCAGCCCAGGCCGGCGATGAAGCGAAAGACCTTGAACTGCTCGGGCGAGTTGGCAAAGCCCGTCAGCACGGTGGCCGAGGTGAACAGCATGAAGCTGATCGCGACGCCTTTCTTGCGTCCGATCCGGTCGGCCAGCGGGCCAAGGATCAGCGCGCCGAACATCATCCCGAACAGCGCCCAGGCCTGCAGCGCGCCCGCCTGCGGCTTGGTCAGGCCCCATTCCGCGATCAGCGTGGGCAGCACCGTGCCCGCCACGAACACGTCGTAGCCATCAACCACCAGCAGCGCGCCGCAAAGCGCGACCACCCTCCATTGAAAGCTGCCGAACCGGCCTTGGTCTATGGCCTCGTTTACATCTATGCTGCGCATTCCTTGTCTCCTCCCTGTCTTGTCATTGAAATCGCGGTCGGCCGGTGTTGTGCCCCCGCGACGCTCATCCTGTGTCGCCCCCCGCGACGGGCAGGACCGAGCCGGTGATGTAGGATGCCTCGTCCGAGGCCAGGAACAGGATCGGCGCCACCTGTTCCTGGATGGTCCCGTAGCGGCGCATGAAGGCAGATTGCTTGACCTGGTCCACGACCTCGGCCATCCATTGCCGTTCGGCAGGGCTGTCGCCCTCGGCATTGCGCGGCACGCGGCGCGGCGGCGCCTCGGTCCCGCCGGGGGCGGTGGCGACGACGCGGATGTTCTGGGCTGCCATCTCCATCGCCAGGGATTGCGTGATCGCGTTGATGCCGCCCTTGGCCGCCGAATAGGGGACGCGGTGGATGCCCCGCGTGGCGTTGGACGAGACGTTGACGATGGTGCCGCCGCCGCGCGCCGCCAGATGCGGCAGCACCGCATGGCAGCAATAGAGCGTCGGCATCAGCGAGCGCCGGATCTCGGCGTCGATCTGGGCGGGCTCGAACTCGGCAAAGGGCCGCATGCGGATCGCGCCGCCCACGTTGTTGATCAGGATGTCGATGCCGCCGAACGTTTCGGCGGCATGGCGCATCGCGGCATCGGCGCCGTCCCAGGTTTCCAGGTCGGCGGTGAAGGCGGCGGCACCGCCGCCCGCCTCGGCCGCCACCTCGGCCACGAAATCGGCGCGGTCCACGAACAGCACCCGCCCCCCTTCGGCCGCCGCGCGCAGCGCGACGGCGCGGCCGATGCCCTGCGCGGCGCCGGTCACGACCAGCACCTTGCCCGCAAAGCGGCCCGCGAAGACGGCCCCGGTCATGCGATGGCCTTCAGGGGCGCGTTGGGGGTGAACTTCTCGTAATGGAAGCTGGCGGGGCGGATGCCGTTTTCATCCAGATAGTTACGCACGGCATCGACCATGGGCGGGGGGCCGCACAGATAGACATCGACCCCGCCCGCCGCCAGCATGTCGCCGGGCATGTGCTGCGTGACCCAGCCCTTGCGGGGATGGTCGGATGCCGGGTCCGCCACGACGGTCGCGTAGGTGAAATTCGGCAGGCGGCCGGCATAGGCCGCAAGCTCATCGACCAGCACCAGATCCTGATCGCGCGTCACGCCATAGATCAGGTGGATCTGGTGCCGCGACCCGGCCCGCGCCAGCACCTCCAGCATCGACAGGAAGGGCGCCAGGCCGGTGCCGCCCGCCAGGAACAAGAGCGGCCCGTCGCCATCCCGCAGATAGAAGCTGCCCATCGGCCCGGTCAGCTCCAGCCTCTCGCCCGGCTGCGCACGGGCCAGCCAGCCGCCCATCAGCCCGCCGGGGATCTTCTTGATCAGGAAGCCCAGCCGATGCTCGCCCGGAGCCGAGCTGAAGGAATAGGAGCGGTGATCGCCGCTGCCCGGCACGCCGATATTGACATATTGTCCTGGCAGGAAGGCGGGGGCGTCCTCTACGTCAAGCTCCAGCACCACGGCGGCGTCCTGATGCGGCTCGATCCGGGCCACGGTGGCGGCGAAGACCTGCTGGCCGGTCTTGCAGGCCTGCGAGATCGTGGGCACCGACAGCACGCAATCCGAGGAGGGCACCATCTGGCAGGTCAGCACCAGCCCCTCGGCGGCCTCGTCCTCGGTCAGGGCCTCCTCGATATAGTCCTCGCCCATGTCATAGGCGCCGCTTTCGGCGCGGCACTTGCAGGTGCCGCAGACGCCGTCCGAGCAGTCCATCGGCAGGTTGATCTTGTTGCGGAACGCGGCGTCGAGAACCTTCTCGCCCGGCTTGCAATCGACGAAGCGGGTGATCCCGTCCTCGAAGTTCAATGCGATGCGGTAGCACATGGTCGCCTCCTCCTTGCGGTTGTGCGGGGTCTGGCGGCCGTCAGACGTGATAGACGTCGATGACCTGGCGGATGTAGTCGTTTTTCAGGACGATCTTCTTGGCGGCGATGACCAGCCCGTCGCCGTCCTTGCGCAGGGTCACGAAGATGGTTCCGAAGAACTGGTCCGTGACCTTGTAGCGGTGGTTCAGCGTGTGGAAGTTGTAGCGGACATCCACCTCGGGCCCGCGATCCTCGATCACCTCGACGTTCAGGACGGCGTGGCTGGTGCGCGGCTCCGGGGTCGAGGCGCCCGACCGCTCGGTCTTGATGCGGAAGACACGGTCCTCGAGCCCCTCGCGGTTCGGGTAATAGATCAGCGAGATCTCGGATTGCGGATCCTCGGTGATCTGGTCGTTGTCGTCCCAGGCGGGCATCCAGTAGGACGCATCGGGGGCATAGCAGGTCAGCCATTCGTCCCATTGCCGGTCGTCCAGGAGGCGCGCCTCGCGATAGAGGAAGGCGCAGATGGCGTTGTAATCCAGGCTGGTGCCGGTGGTGTCGTGATCCAGGCTCATGCGGCTTCTCCGGTCTTTTCGGCGGCCAATGCCTTGCGCATCACGCCGGCCCAGTATTCGTGCTGGCAGACGAACAGTCCCTCGTCCTCGCTGCGCTCGCCCGACAAGAGCGGCTTCAGCCCCATGCGGCGGGCATTCTCGTCCGGGCCGTCGATCCACAGCGGCGCGCCGCGCGACATGTCGTTCCACAGCGACACGGTGCCGGCATAGGCGGTCTGGCAGGCGCGGAACTCCTCGAGGTCGTCCGAGGTGCCCATGCCCGAGACGTTGAAGAAATCCTCGTATTGGCGGATGCGATGGGCGCGGTCCTCGGCGTTTTCCCCCTTGGGGGCGAAGCAGAAGATGGTGACTTCGGTCTTGTCCACGGCAAGCGGGCGCACGACGCGGATCTGGGTGCTGAACTGATCCATCAGGAATACGTTCGGATAGAGGCACAGATTGCGGGTCTGGTTGACGATGAAGCCGGCCTTTTCCTCGCCCAGGCGGGCGGCGATGTCCTCGCGGCGGTTCCAGACCGGGCGGACCTCGGGGTTCCGGGTGTTGGTCCACAGCAGGATATGGCCGTTCTCGAAACCATAGACGCCGGCGACCGATTTCGACCAGCTGTTGGCATCCACCGCCTTGGTGCCGGTTTCGCTGCGCCGGTCCATGGTCGTGGCATAGTTCCAGTGCACCGAGCTGACGTGGTAGCCGTCGCAGCCGTTCTCCATCTGCAGCTTCCAGTTGCCGTCGTAGATATAGGAGGAATTGCCGCGCAGCACTTCCAGCCCCTCGGGGGCCTGGTCGACGATCTGGTCGATGATGATGCGGGTCTCGCCCAGGAACTCCTCCAGCGGGGCCACGTCGGGATTCAGGCTGCCGAACAGGAAGCCGCGATAGGACTCGAACCGGGCCACGCGGGTCAGGTCGTGCGAGCCGTCCTTGTTGAACTGCTCGGGATATTGCGTGGTCTTGGCATCCTTGACCTTCAGGAGCTTGCCGGTGTTGGAAAAGGTCCAACCGTGGAACGGGCAGGTGAAGCTGCCCTTGTTGCCTTGCTTGCGGCGGCACAGCATGGCGCCCTTGTGGGCGCAGGCGTTGATGACCGCGTGCAGCGTGCCGGTCTTGTCGCGGGTGATGACGATGGGCTGGCGGCCGATCCAGGTGGTGTAATAATCGTTCGGTTCCGGGATCTGGCTTTCATGCGCCAGATAGACCCAGTTGCCTTCGAAGATGTGCTTCATTTCCAGCGCGAACAGATCCTCGTTGGTGAAGATGTCGCGGCGGCAGCGGAACAGGCCGGCTTCCTTGTCGTCCTGCACGGCGACGGCCAACATCTGTTCCAGATCGCGTGCCTTTTCACATGCCACCGTCATGGGCCGGATCATCCTTGCCCATATGCCGCGCGCCGAGGTCCGCGATCTCCTGGCAGACGGGAAGCTGGCGGCGATCACCTCGCGGACGGCGGTGACCTTTGAGCAACTGGAAAGGCAGCTCGACGCCGACAGGGCCGAGGGGCTGGCCTGGTCGGTCGCCAATTATGAGGAAGGTATCGGCTCCTGCGCGGCAGTGATCCTGGACCATTCCAACCGGCCCGTCGCGGCGATCAGCCTCTCCGGCCGGCAAAGCGCCTTCGAGCCGAACAGCGACCGCCGCCAGGCAATTGCAGACGGCGTGCACAGCACTGCACAGCGCCTGTCTTCGCTGCTCGGCGCGCAGGTATAGCGCGCCGGGCAGCCTCTTCTCAGCCGATGACCGAGACGTGCCAGGGAGTCAGCCAGCGCCGCAACTGCGAGATCACCGCGTAAAGCGCCAATCCCACAAGCGTCAACACCACGATGACGGCAAAGAGCTGTGGGACAGCAAGATTCTGCAGGTGCATGACTGCCAGATAGCCCAGCCCTTCGCTGCCGCCGATGAACTCGCCCACGATGGCGCCGATCATCGCCATCACCACGGCAACCTCGGTACCGGTCAGGACCACGGGCAAGGCCGCGGGCAGGTCGAGCATGACGAAGCGCTGCCAGGGATTGGCCTGCAACATGGTCATCACGTCGCGGTCTCCTGGATCGACCGACTTGAACGCCTGCAGCGCGTTCGAGAACACCGGGAAAAAGGCGAGCGCGGCCGCAATCACGATCTTGGATTCCAGCCCGAACCCGAACCACAGCACGAACAGCGGAGCCAGCGCAATTTTCGGAATCAGCTGCATCAGCACGATGAAGGGCTTGGCCGCCCATTCCACAGGCGGCACCCGTGCCATCACGAAGCCCAGCGTGATGCCAAGCCCCACGGCGATGCCGAACCCGGCCACCGCCTCGGTCATCGTGACGCGGGTGTGATACCACAAATCCGGGTCGGCGATCATGTCGGACAAGGCCAACAGGATTTGCTCGGGCGCGGGCAGGACGAAAGCCGAAACCTCCGATGTCCTGACATAGGCCGACCAGCCGATCAGGAACAGCAGCACCGCGATCACGGGCAGCACGATACGCAGGGTTTTCTCTTTCATGCCGCGCCCTCCGTCAGCACCTTCCTCAGTCGTCCCACCATGTTCTGGAAGCCGGACGTGCGCTGCAGGTCCAGATCCCGGGGCCGGGGGAACGGCATCTCGATGGTTTCCACGATCCTTGCCGGCCGGGGGGCCAGAACCACCACCCGGTCGGACAGGAAAGCCGCCTCGGTGATGGAATGAGTGACAAGAATCGTCGTCACCTTGGCCCGGGCGCAAACCTCCATCAGTTCTAGGTTCAGCGTATCGCGGGTCATCGCGTCCAGCGCCCCGAAGGGCTCGTCCAGCAGCAGCACCTGCGGCTCGGTGACCAGTGCCCTGGCCAGCGAGGCGCGCTGCCGCATGCCGCCGGACAGCTGGCCCGGCCGATGATCGACGAAGGCGCCGAGGCCGACGGTCTCGCAGATCCGCCGCGCCCGCGCCATGCGCTCGGCCCGGCCGGTGCCCGCGATGCGCAGCGGCAGGGCAACATTCTCGGCGACGGTATACCAGGGAAACAGCCGCGCCTCCTGAAACATCATCGAAACCGGTCGTGTCGCTCCGCTTGAACGCCGGCCGGACGCCCAGACCTGCCGATCGCGGATCTGCACATTGCCCGAGGTCGGTGCCTCAAGCCCCGCGATGATACGCAAAAGCGTGGTTTTGCCGCAGCCTGAAGGGCCCAGAAGCGACAGGAACTCGCCCCTTTCGAGGCTGAGATTGGCGTTGGTGATGGCATGGACCGCGGTTTCCCCATGGCCAAATACCTTGTCCAGTCCGGAAACAACGATGTCGGGGCCTTGCGGCGACTGGTCGAAAGCCATCACGCCACCGCCCTTTCCAGCAGAGCGTTGGTGTAAAGCGTCGTCGGATCCGGTGCCGCGTCCAGCATGTCGGCGCGGTGCAGGGTCTCGACTGCATGGGCCCAGATCTCGGGCACGTTGCGAAGCAGGTTCTCCGGGCCCCTGGCCATCCAGTTCCGGGCATTGGTTTCCAGGTCGCGCTTGGCCAGTTCCGCATCACCGGCCCCGGAAATGGTGAATTTTCCGACAAGCTTCTCAAGGACCGGCCCCAGATCCTCGGCGGCAGCTATCTCGCGGGCGGATCGATGGGTGGCCTTCAGGAAGGCAATGAATTTTTCGGGGGCCGCTTCGATCTCGGCAGGACTTGCGACATAGACCTGTCCGGGCATGCCGTCATCCATGGGAATGGCATGCACGTCGCTGCGCGCGGCACTGGCCAGGATCATCGATGAGGTGTTGCCGACAAAGGCTCCCGCCCGCCCGGCCTCGATCAGCGCGAATGAGGCCGCGTTGTCCGCCACCTTGACCTTGCGAACCTCCTTCGGATCGATGCCGTTGTCGATCAGCAAAAGATCCAGCGTGCCCTCCATCGAGCCGCCAAGGCTGGCAAGGCCAACCGTCCGTCCCTTCAGATCGGCCACGGCCTGCACCGGCTCTTGCGTCGAGGAAATCAGGAAAAACGGCGATATCTGGGCGATGGTCGCAATCGAAATCAGCGGCGCATCATTGTTGACGCGCGAGACGAGATAGTTCGTGCCCCCGGTTCGGCCTGCATCCATCTGTCCGGCGATGACCATCTGCGCCGCCATCGCCGCCCCTTGCGCCGCTTCTATCACCACATCCAGACCATTTTCCGCATAGTAGCCCGCAGCTTCGGCATAGAGCACGGGGGCGAAAGCCAGGGAGAATGAGAATGGAGTGATAAAGCGGAATGCCGTTCCAGCCGCCGCAGCCGGACTGGCAAGCGCCAGTGTCGCGGCGGATGCTGCAGCACCGCGAAGGAAATCGCGGCGGCCAATCGTCAGTCGGTTCATGTTCGTGCGTCCTACCTGTTCTGCGCAACCGAGCCTGTGCGACAGTATGCCACAGGCAAAGCACATGTTTCACCAGCAAAACGCCTGGGGCGGCAGGGCCTTGAATCACTCGTTGCAAATGAAACCGTTCTCAGGTGGCAGATGCACCCAATTGCCGACTGGATCGGGGCGTGACGTTTGTTCCCATGTCGGCATGTCCGAACTTTTGGTGATCCAGACTCCGACGCAGGAACGTGCCGAGATCCTCGGCCGGATCATGAACTGGCCTCCATTTCACCGGACACACAGGCGGTTGCTGTTTGAACTGCAATGACCTGGCGGGGCGAGCGCATCTTCAGCCCCGAGTGCGGGTGATTCTCGTTGTAATCCTCGATCCAGCTTTCGATCAATCCAAGCAAGGTCTGGGCGTCCGGGAACGGCGTCACCTGAACATAGTCGCGCTTGAGCGTCTTGACGAAGGGCGAGCCATTGTCCGCCCCTGGTCCGAGGACATGGCGAGCGAGATACCGGGCAAGCAGCGTCGCCGTCGCATGACGGTGACAAATACGCTTGCCACGGTTCAGTCCGGCATGTTCCGCGGCCAGAGCCGGATCTCGAAGTACGGCAATGCCTGCCTGCGCCGCACGCTCTGGATGGCCGGCCAGGCGGCCGTTCTTAAGCGGACCAACAGCTTCCGCGATAAGTTCGAACGCTACATCTCGAAGGATCGACACAACGCTCATCCTTCCGTTCCAAAGAATGGAGCGCACCATCAAACCGTGGGATCAAACAACCTGGGCCTCCATGGTTATGCCTGAGTGTCCGGTCGAAATGGGGCCAGTTCATATCGCTCGGCAGCCGACGCAAAAGGGGGCTTGTCATCACGCCATTGGCATCTCGCGCGGCGGGCGAGCGCCCGGAATCCACGCGCTGAGCGATGATTGCGGCCGCCCCGTCGCCTTTGCCTTGGCCGCCGGGAACGCCCGCGATCTCACCGGCGCCAGGGCGCGCTCGCCATCCACTGCCCCCGCCACAAGCCGCTGGCCGGCCGCGCCTATGATGCGGCAAGC
Organism: Paracoccus sp. P2; assembly: GCF_046335115.1. Lineage (NCBI taxonomy): Bacteria > Pseudomonadati > Pseudomonadota > Alphaproteobacteria > Rhodobacterales > Paracoccaceae > Paracoccus > Paracoccus sp. P2. The sequence goes on from NZ_JBGOSN010000001.1 coordinate 12,165, forward strand.
CTGCGCGACGGGCTTGCCGAGCGGGGAGCCGAGCCCGCTATTCCACCCAATCCGACCGGTAAGAACCCCCGCAGGCCGAAGACCGCGACGCCCGTCGCGGACGAAACCTCGCCGAGCGCATGTTCTGCCGCCCGAAGGATGTTCGCCGCATTGCCACCCGCACCGGCAAACGCGCCGACATCTTCCTGTCCGCCGCCTGCATTGCTGACCCAATCACCTATGGATCGACAATTGAGGCTCGGCCCTAGACCTCTTCGATCCGCAGCTCGACCGGTTCGCCGGCGATGACGCCGGTGCGCGGCAGGGCCTCGATGGCGTGGTCGATGGCCTCGGGCGTGGTCTTGTGGGTGACGATCAGCACCGGCGCCACGCCTTCGGTGCGGGAATGGCCGTATTGCCGCATGCGGTCGATCGAGATGCCGGCATCGCCCAGCACCGAGGCCACCTTGGCCAGCGCCCCGGGCTTGTCGGTCAGTTGCAGGCGAATGTAATAGGCCGCCGGCACCGCGGTCCGCGCCGACTGCGGGCTGGCCAGCGTCGCGGCCGGCTGGCCAAAGCTGGGCATGCGCACGCCGCGCGCGATCTCGACCACGTCGGACATCACCGCGCTGGCGGTCGGGCCCTCGCCGGCGCCGGCGCCGCGCAGCACGATCTGGCCGACCGCATCGCCCTCGATCACCACCATGTTGGTGCCGCCCTGCAACTGCCCCAGCGGGCTGTCGGCGGGCACCAGGCAGGGCGACATGCGCTGCTCGAGGCCGCGCCCGGTCATCTGCGCCACGCCCAGCAGCTTGATGCGATAGCCCATGTCGGCGGCGCGGCGGATGTCGTCGATGCTGACCCGCTCGATGCCCTCGATCTCGACCGCGTCGAAGCTGGGCCGGGTGCCGAAGGCGATGGCGGCCAGGATCGCCAGCTTGTGGCTGGCGTCGATGCCGCCCACGTCCAGCGTCGGATCGGCCTCGAGATAGCCCAGCTGGCGCGCCTCCTCGAAAACCTCCTCATAGGGCAGGCCGGCGCTTTCCATCCGGGTCAGGATATAGTTGCAGGTGCCGTTCATCACCCCCATGACGCGGCGGATCTCGTTGCCGGAAAGCGATTCGGTCATCGCCTTGATCACCGGGATGCCGCCGGCCACCGCGGCCTCGAAACGGATCACCCGGCCATTGGCCTCGGCCAGTTCCGCCAGTTCCTGGCCGTGGATCGCCAGCAGCGCCTTGTTGGCCGTCACCACGTCCTTGCCGGCGCGCAGCGCGGCCGTCACCGCCTCGCGCGCAATGCCCTCGTCGCCGCCGATCAGCTCGACGAAGACATCCACGTCCTCGCGCAGGGCGAGCGCGCGGGCGTCATCCTCCCAGGCATAGCCGGACAGGTCCACATCGCGGTTCTTCATCCGGTCGCGGGCGCTGACGGCGGTGATGGCGATCGGCCGGCCGGCGCGCAGGGCCAGCAGGGCGGCGTGTTTCTGGATGATCTTGACGGTGCCGGTGCCGACCGTCCCAAGGCCAGCGATGCCGAGACGCAGCGGAGAGGCGTTTTGCCCCTGGTTCTGGGCGGACATATGAAACTCTTATCTATGGACGAAGCGGTGTTAGCGGATGGCGCGGCACGTTGCAACGCGCATGGGATCAGGCCTCGTCATCCCCCGCCCAATAGCCCTTGACGCCGGTCGCCCGCATCACCCGCAGCACGCGGGTGCCGATCTCGACCGTATCGGCGCGGATAGCCTCCAGGTCGGCGATGCTCAGCGGCTGGCGTTGCACCTCGCCCCTGGTGTTGACGAAGGCGGGGTGCCAGCGCGCCTTGTCCTCGGTCGGCCGCCAGGAGGCATGGCAAAGCAGGTTGCGTTGCAGGCGGATCTCGGCCAGCCGGTCGGTGATGCGGTTGCGGTCGCGCAGGCCGGGATAGCGGCGCATGGCGGCGTCGAGCTGCTCGATCAGCGTGCCCATGGAATCGTCGGCGATCGAGACCATGCGGGTCAGCCAGCTTTGCAGCTCTTCCTCGGTCAGGTCGTCGGCCAGCCGCGCCCGGTCGAGTGCATAGATGGTGCGCTTGATGATCTCCTCGAGCCAGCCGAAATTCGCCACGCAATGCCCCAGGGCGGCGGCGAAATCCGCGGGCAGAGTGTAATGCGTCTCGGGTGGTGCGCCTATCCTGGCCATGATGCACCACCGATGCAGGCAACAACGGGAAGCAGGTCACGGCGCAGGCCCGCATGCGGTGGGTCGCCGAATGCCGCCTGCCCAGGATCAGGCGGTGCGCCCCGGCGCAGCAGGATCGCATCGGGCGGCACGAAGGCCGTTATCCCGCGGGGGGCATGCACCTTGCGTTTCAAGAAAACGCCTTTCCGGCCGATTTTTCCATTGCCCGCGATGCCGGTGATCTGCCCGCCCCTGCCGTCGTCCATCCTGTCCCCGCGCTTGCGGGCCCGAGTGTTCCATAGCACCCGGCGGCAGGCAAGCCGGGTCAGAGGATCTTTTGCAGCAGCACCAGGTCCAGCCAGCGGCCGAACTTGCGCCCCGCCTGCGGCACCTGCCCGACCTCGCGATAGCCGATGGCGCGGTGAAAGGCGAGGCCGGCCTCGTTCTCGGCTGAAACCGCGGCGATCATGCCATGCGCGCCCCGCACGCGGGCATGATCCTCCAGCGCCGCCATCAGCGCCCGGCCGATGCCGCGCCCGTGCGCGGCGGGCGACAGGATGACGGTATGCTCCATGCAATGGGCATAGCCGTCGCCGGGGCGGAACTGGTCATAGCTCGCCAACCCCAGCACCGCGCCGGCCTCCTCGGCGACCAGGAAGGCCCGCCCCGCGGCCAGCCGCCCGGCGATCATCCGCGCCAGCCCTTCGGCCGTCTTCTCCTCGCTGGAAAAGGTGATCGTGGTCTCGCGGATCAGCGGGTTCCAGAACGCCAGGATCGCCGGAATATCCCGGTCGGTCGCAGGACGCAGCATCATCGCCGGGCCTCCTTTGCCGCGCCGTCCCTCGGGCAAGGGCCGCGCGCTTCTTCGTTCCCCAAATACCCCTGCGGCCGCGACGCCAGGCGCCCCGGCCGCAGGTCTGTCATGCCGCCCGCGCCGCGCGGATCAGGCCCAGGATGTCGCGCGCCGCCGCGGGGATGTTGGTCCCCGGCCCGAAGATCGCCTTCACCCCGGCCTTCTTCAGGAAATCGTAATCCTGCTGCGGGATCACGCCGCCGCAGATCACGATGATGTCGCCCGCGCCCTGCTCCTTCAAGGCCGCGATCAGCTTCGGCGCCAGGGTCTTGTGCCCGGCCGCCTGAGACGAGATGCCCACCACGTGCACGTCGTTGTCGATGGCATCCTGCGCGGCTTCCTCGGGGGTCTGGAACAGCGGCCCCACGTCGACGTCGAAGCCGATATCGGCAAAGGCGGTGGCGATGACCTTGGCGCCGCGGTCGTGGCCGTCCTGGCCCATCTTGACCACCAGCATGCGCGGGCGGCGGCCTTCCTGCTCGGCGAAGGTTTCGACGTCGCGCTGGATCTGCGCGAAATCGTCGTCGCCTTCATAGGCGGCGCCATAGACGCCGGCCAGGGTCTTGACCTCGGCGCGGTGGCGGCCGAATTCCTTTTCCATTGCCATGCTGATTTCCCCCACAGAAGCGCGCGCGCGCGCGGCTTCGACCGCGGCTTCCAGCAGGTTGCCGCCTTCCTTTGCCCGGCGCGACAGCTCGGCCAGCGCCGCCTGGCATTGCACCTCGTCCCGCGTCTCGCGCATCTTGTGCAGCCGGGCGATCTGCGCCTCGCGCACCTTCATGTTGTCGATATCGAGGATGTCGATCGGGTCTTCCTTGGCCAGGCGATACTTGTTCACCCCGACGATCACCTCCTCGCCGCGGTCGATCATGGCCTGGCGGCGGGCGGCGGTCTCCTCGATGCGCAGCTTGGGCATGCCCGAGGCGACGGCCTTGGTCATGCCGCCCATGGCCTCGACCTCCTCGATCAGCGCCCAGGCCTTCTCGGCCAGCTCATGCGTCAGGCTCTCGACGTAATAGGAACCTGCCAGCGGATCGACGACATGGGTGATGCCGGTTTCCTCCTGCAGGATCAGCTGGGTGTTGCGGGCGATGCGGGCGCTGAACTCGGTCGGCAGCGCGATGGCCTCGTCCAGCGCGTTGGTATGCAGCGACTGCGTGCCGCCAAGCGCCGCGGCCATCGCCTCGTAGGCGGTGCGGACCACGTTGTTGTAGGGGTCCTGTTCCTGCAGGCTGACGCCCGAGGTCTGGCAATGCGTGCGCAGCATCAGCGAGCCCGGCTTCTTCGGCTCGAACTCCTTCATGATCCGCGTCCACAGCAGGCGCGCGGCGCGCAGCTTGGCCGCCTCCATGAAGAAATTCATGCCGATGGCGAAGAAGAAGGACAGCCGCCCGGCGAACTGGTCCACGTCCATCCCGGCCTTCAGCGCGGCGCGGACATATTCGCGCCCGTCGGCCAGGGTATAGGCCAGTTCCTGCACCAGGTTCGCGCCGGCCTCCTGCATGTGATAGCCCGAGATCGAGATCGAGTTGAACCTGGGCATCTCGTTCGAGGTGTATTCGATGATGTCCGCGATGATCCGCATCGAGGGCTCGGGCGGATAGATATAGGTGTTGCGGACCATGAACTCCTTGAGGATGTCGTTCTGGATCGTGCCCGACAGCACGGCGCGGGAATGGCCCTGTTCCTCGCCGGTGACGATGAAATTCGCCAGCACCGGGATCACCGCGCCGTTCATGGTCATGGACACGGAAACCTTGTCCAGCGGGATGCCGTCGAACAGGATCTTCATGTCCTCGACGCTGTCGATGGCGACGCCGGCCTTGCCCACGTCGCCCTCGACCCGCGGATGGTCGCTGTCATAGCCGCGATGTGTGGCCAGGTCGAAGGCGACCGAAACGCCCTGCTGCCCTGCGGCCAGCGCCTTGCGATAGAAGGCGTTCGATTCCTCGGCGGTCGAGAAGCCGGCATATTGCCGGATGGTCCAGGGCCGGCCGGCATACATGGTGGCACGCGGGCCGCGGGTGAAGGGCTCGATGCCGGGCAGGCTGCCCAGATGGTCCAGGCCCTTCACGTCCTCCTCGGTGTAGAGCGGCTTGACCGCGATCCCCTCCAGCGTATGCCAGGTCAGGCTGTCGGGATCGGCGCCTTTCAGCTCTTTGCTGGCGAGCCGGCGCCATTCCTCGAGGGCGGCTTTCGTGCTTTCGGTCATCTTGCATCCTTTCCCATGGCCCCTCGGCTCTTATATGAATGAGGAGAAGAGGGGGCGATGAAACTGAAACGGTTGATTTTGCTGGTCGTGGTGCCGCTGGTGGCGGCGATGGGTCCAAGGCCCGAAGGCGAGGCCGACGGCCATCGCCCATATGTCCGCGGCGAAGTGCCCGCCGCACGAAGCGAAGGGGCGACGCCCGCGCGTCCCCAGACGCCTGCGGGCGAATTGACGGTGCTGCCCGCCGCCGAGGCCGATCCGGCCGAGTTCATGTGGCAGGCGCGGCCGGTGGTGATCTTTGCCAATACCGCCGCCGATCCGGCCTTCATCGAGCAACTGTCCGCCTTGCAGCGCGATCCCGCGCCGCTGATCGCCCGCGACGTGGTGGTGATCACCGATGCCGACCCCGCGGCGGCAAGCATCTGGCGCCGGCAATTGCGCCCCGAGGGCTTCTCGCTGGTGCTGATGGACAAGGACGGCCAGGTCAAGCAGCGCAAGCCCGTGCCCTGGTCGGTGCGCGAGATCACGCGGGCCATCGACAAGTTTCCGCTGCGCTTGCAGGAAATCGGCCGCGCCGGGCTGCCGTGACGCGGGCTTGCGAAAATCGCACCGATTTCATTGCGGGACGGGCGCGCAGCCATTATCTTGGGGGCAGGGCAGCATGGATGCCCGCTGAACAGGAGGACTGCCATGGCCAAATCGCCCCTGCCGCGCGTGACGGAAGACGCCGCCCCGGCGACGGGAGCCGGCCAGGCCAAGCCCGGTCCGGCCAATGCCTCGCTGGCCGAGCGGCTGGCCCGCGCCCGCACCGCCAATGAAATGGCCATCATCGTCGGTCTGAAACCCATCAAAGGCCGCTCCGGTCCGAAGATCGCTTACTGAGGCGGTCGCGCAGTTCCGCCAGCTCGCCGGGCAGGGCGGCGGCGATGCGCCCGGCGCCGGCCCGTTCTTCCTGCTCCAGCAATTCCTGAACTGCCCGCTCGCCGCCGAAGATGCTGGCCATGAGCAGCCGCATGGCTTCGTGCCCGGTCTCGCGTGCCGCCTCGGTCAGCCCCAGGTAATCCCCGAACATCTCGACCGCCCGCGCCGGATCCTTTCTGGCCTGGTCGCGGATCGCCTCGGCAAAGGCGGCCATGACCGACAGTTGCCGGTAATAGGTTACTACCGGATCGATGACCGAGGCGGGCAGGATATGCACCTCGTCGATGATGGCGGCGAAGATCCGGTCATTGGCCTGGGTCGGGATCACCGGCACCCGGCCGCTGGCGCGCAGGCCGTCCAAGAGCTGCCGCGCCTCGTCCTCGTCCAGCCGCTGCGCCTCCAGCGCGACGACATGGGCGCGGATCTCGGCCAGAAGCGCGCGCTGCACGTCGCCGATCCGCTCGGCGCGCAGCTTGGCGTCGCGGCGGCGGTTCTGCAGGGCGACGACCCACCAGCCCGCGGCGATGAACAGCCCGGCGATCAACGCCTGCTGCGCATGGGGGCTGAGATAATCGTCGAAAACCGGCATGATCCCCGATCCCTGGGCCGGGCGCTGGCGGGCGCCCGGCGGCTTCCTGTCACTCGAACTCGATGATCACGTCATCGACCTTGAGGCTTTCGCCCGGCGCGGCATTGACGGATTTTACCACCGCCTTCCTTTCGGCGCGCAGGATGTTTTCCATCTTCATCGCCTCGACCGTGGCCAGGGCCTGGCCTTCCTGCACCTCGTCCCCGGCCTCGACATTGATCCTGACCACTAGGCCGGGCATCGGGCAGAGCAGGAATTTCGAGGTGTCGGGCGGCAGCTTCTCGGGCATCAGCCGCGCCAGTTCCGCGGCGCGCGGCCGGCGCACATAGGTTTTCAGGTCGGCGCCGCGCACCCGCAGCCGGAAGCCCGAGGGCAGCCGGTCCACCTTCATCACCAAGGGCGCGCCATCGACCGTCAGCCGCGCCAGCGATTGCCCCGGCAGCCAGTCGCTTTCGACGCGCAGCTTGCGGCCGTCGATCTCGACCGTCGAGCCCTGCTTGTCGGCGGTGATGCGCACCGGGATTTCCTTGCCGGCGGTGAAGACGACCCAGTGCTCGCCGACATGGCGTTCATGGTTGTCCAGCCGGCCCGAGATGCGGGTGCGCCGGATTTCCGCCACGCGGTGCATGGCCGCGGCCGAGGCGGCGACGCGGGTGATCTCGGCATCGGGCAGGGTCGCGCCCAGGAAGCCCTCGGGATATTCCTCGGCGATGAAGGCCGTCGAGATGTCGCCCGAGACGAATTTCGGATGGTCCATCACCGCCGACAGGAAGGGCAGGTTGTGGCCGATGCCCTCGACCTCGAATTCGTCCAGCGCCAGGCGCATCTGCTCGATGGCCTCGGCCCGGCTTGGTGCCCAGGTGCAGAGCTTGGCGATCATCGGGTCGTAATACATGCTGATCTCGCCGCCCTCGTAGACGCCGGTATCGTTGCGCACCCCGGTCGCCGCGGCGGGCGGGTGATCGCCGGGATGGGCAGGCACCCAGGTATCGGCGGCCTGCATCGGTCCGGCCGCGGTCTCGACCGGCGGGCGATAGCGGGTCAGCCGGCCGATCGAGGGCAGGAAGTTGCGATAGGGATCCTCGGCGTAAAGCCGGCTTTCGATGGCCCAGCCGTTGATCTTCAGATCCGCCTGCGCGAAGGGCAGCGTCTCGCCGGCGGCGACACGGATCATCTGCTCGACCAGATCGATGCCGGTGATCAGCTCCGTCACCGGATGCTCGACCTGCAGGCGGGTGTTCATCTCCAGGAAATAGAAGTTCTTCTGGCCGTCGACGATGAACTCCACCGTGCCGGCCGAGGTATAGCCCACCGCCTTGGCCAGGGCCACGGCCTGCTCGCCCATGGCCTTGCGGGTCGCCTCGTCCAGGAAGGGCGAGGGGGCCTCCTCGATCACCTTCTGGTTGCGGCGCTGGATCGAGCATTCGCGTTCATGCACATAGACGCAATTGCCGTGCTTGTCGGCCAGCACCTGGATCTCGATATGGCGCGGCTGCGTCACGAATTTCTCGATGAAGATGCGGTCGTCGCCAAAGCTGTTCGCCGCCTCGTTCTTGGAGGATTCGAAGCCCTCGCGCGCCTCCTGCTCGGTCCAGGCGATGCGCATGCCCTTGCCGCCGCCGCCGGCGGATGCCTTGATCATCACCGGAAAGCCGATTTCCTTCGAGATCTTCACCGCCTCGTCGGCATCGGCGATCAGGCCCATATAGCCGGGAACCGTGCTGACCCCGGCCTCCTGCGCCAGCTTCTTCGAGGTGATCTTGTCGCCCATCGCCTCGATGGCGGGCGAGGGCGGGCCGATGAAGGTGACGCCCTCCTTCTCCAGCGCCTCGGCGAATTTCATGTTCTCGGACAAAAAGCCGTAGCCGGGATGCACCGCCTCGGCCCCGGTCCGGCGGATCGCCTCCATGATCCTGTCGATCACGATATAGGACTGGTTCGCCGGGGGCGGGCCGATATGGACCGCCTCGTCCGCCATCTTGACATGCAGCGCGTTGCGGTCGGCGTCGGAATAGACGGCGACAGTCTGGATGCCCATCTTCTTGGCGGTCTTGATGACCCGGCAGGCGATCTCGCCCCGGTTGGCGATCAGGATTTTCTTGAACATGCTTCTTTCCCTTGGGGCAGATCCCGAACGTGAAAAAGCCGCCCCGGCAAGATGCCGGGACGGCTGGAAAAAGGCTTGACCGGCGCGCGAGGGCGCGCCGTCAGCTTGGCGAAAGCCTTACTGGCACAGACGCACGTCGTCGCAAAGCGCGCCGGCGACAGCGCCGATTGCCGCGCCCTTGGCGACGTCATGGCCGCCCAGGTGGGCTGCGGTTGCACCGACACCGGCACCGATGATGCCGCGATCCATGTCGGTCGGATTGATGCCTTGGGTGCAGCCGGCCAGGCCGAAAAGGCCCAGGCCAAGCGCAAAGACGAGTTTCTTGGACATCTCGTTTGCTCCGAGAGATGGGCGGCGGCGCGGGAATGCGATCCGGCGCCGACGGCCCGGTTGCAATCAGTAGCGGCGCTGGCAGACGCCGGCGTCGTCGCAAAGCGCGCCGCCAGCCGCACCGATGAGCGCGCCGGTGGCCACGTCACCGTCGATGATCTTTGCCACGGCCGCACCGGCGAGCGCACCGCCAGCCGCGCGCTGCGCGTCGGGCGAAAGGGTCGAGCCGCCGCCATAGCCCTGTTCGCAGGCGGCAAGGCCGGCGACCAGCAGGACCGCGCCGGAAAGACGGAGGATGACGGATTTTTGCATAGCGTTTTGCCTGTATTATGGACCCGCTTCCGGGCCGTTGGTGATAGAGGTGCGCACAATATTGCACGCGCCAACCCCGGAAGAAACTGACAACGGTGTGAAAAGACAAGACTACGCGGCAATCCGCCCATCCCCCGTCTGGCCATCAGTCTTCGTCCTCGTCGTCCCAGTCGCCCTCGTCCCAGCCGGATTCCTCCCAGTCGAACTCGGGGGCGTCCGCGGCGAAAAGCTCGGGAAAGCTGGCTTCGGCGCGCTTCATGTCCACGCGCAGCAGCTGGTCGTAATCGGTGGGATCCAGCTTGCCGACCGCGACCACCTCGCGGCCGATCAGCCAGGACAGCCGCCCGGCATCGAGATTGCCGCGCGGGAAAGGCTCCTCGCCGAAATGCTGGATCAGCGCGGCCAGAAAGGCGGTATCGGCGCGGCGGTCGGCCGGCTTGCGGTCGCGGTAACGCTCGCGCCGGACCAGCGGTGTCGCGCCCTTCTTGTTGGCGCGGCGGATGATGAACTGGAAATCGGTGCCGGGAAGGCGGCCCGGAAAGCCGCGATGCTTCAGCATGTCTTGCCCCCTTGCAGGATTGCGTTGTCGCGCGGGGGCCGGGCGGAACGCAGATGGCGCGGGCCGCCAGGCAGCCCGCGCGCGGCCAATGGCTTAGTTGGCGCCGTATTTGCCCTGGAAAACAGGCTCGGGCTGGACCGGAACCGGGGTGACTTCGGGCTCTTTCTTGGCGCAGGCTGCGGCGAGGCCGACCAGGACGAGGGCGAGTGCAAGCTTTTTCGACATATCGTCGTGCTCCTGTGATGCGGGACCGTCAAGTCCCGACTGCTCGGTTGAGATTCGGTCGCCTCATGCGACCGCGGCGGCATGATAGCCAGCGCCGCGAAGCGCCAACAGGCAGCTTGAAGCCGCGGCCGCGCGGGTGCGCGGCGCTGTGGCAGGCTTGCATCAGGATGGCCAGGGGCGCGCATCACCACGGCTCCCATTCGCAGGCGTCGCGGTCGCTTGGCAGGCTGAAACCCTCGAAAACCTGCACCGCTTCGGGGTCGAAGGCGCCGAAAACGCTTTCGCGGTCGGTCAGGTTAATGGTGATCTTGCTGGGCCGCGGTGCAGGAGGGGCGGCGATGCGGGGCAAGGCCCAGTTCTCGCACAGCCAGACGATGTCCTCATGCACCGGATCCTGCGCCAGCACATCGGGCGCGGCGGGCAGGACCGGGGCGCCGACCAGGGCGTCGGCGGCCTCTTCGTCGGCCGGCTCGGGGATGTCCGCCTCGGCTGGCTCGGCCAGGGTCGCGGGGTCGATCAGCCCGTCATCCGCCTGCTCGCCCCAGGCCTCGCCGCTTTCGGTGTCGATTTCGATGGAACCGCGCGCTTCGTCCGGCGCGAAGTCCGAGGCCGGCCCGGCGGTCGTGGGCACCCGCTGCGCCAGGTCGGGCATGATGAAGCGGAAGCGATAGGTCAGGCCCAGACCGCCGGCATTGTCGTGGCGGGTCTCAAGCCAGCGCACCACCGCGCCCGAAGGCAGGGTGATGTCGGCGCCCGGCTCTTGCGCAGGGGCAACGCCCGCCGCCCCGGCCAGAACGGCCGCAGGCACCAGCGCAAGGCCGATCGCCGCCAGTCTCGACATGCTTCCTCCCTTCGTTTCCCGCAGTTACAGCGGGATGTTGTCGTGCTTCTTCCAGGGGTTCGACAGCTTCTTGCCGCGCAGGCTGGCAAAGGCGCGCGCCACGCGGCGGCGCGTCGAATGCGGCTGGATCACCTCGTCGATGAAGCCCTTCTCGGCGGCGACGAAGGGATTGGCAAAGCGGTCCTCGTAATCCTTGGTGCGCGAGGCGATCTTTTCGGCATCGCCCAGCTCGCTGCGATACAGGATCTCGACCGCGCCCTTGGCGCCCATCACCGCGATTTCCGCCGTGGGCCAGGCATAGTTGAAATCGCCGCGCAGGTGTTTCGAGGCCATGACGTCATAGGCGCCGCCATAGGCCTTGCGGGTGATGACCGTGACCTTCGGCACCGTCGCCTCGCCATAGGCGAACAGCAGCTTGGCGCCATGCTTGATGACGCCGCCATATTCCTGCCCGGTGCCCGGCAGGAAGCCCGGCACGTCGACGAAGGTCAGGATCGGGATCTCGAAGGCGTCGCAGAAGCGCACGAAGCGCGCGGCCTTGCGGCTCGAGTCGATGTCGAGGCAGCCGGCCAGCACCATCGGCTGGTTGGCGACGACGCCGACGGTCTGGCCCTCGATACGGATGAAGCCGGTGATGATGTTGGCGGCGAAATCCTTCTGGATCTCGTAGAAATCGCCCTCGTCCGCGACCTTCAGGATCAGTTCCTTCATGTCATAGGGCTGGTTCGGGTTGTCGGGGATCAGGGTGTCGAGGCTGGGCTCGACGCGGGCCGGGTCGTCGAAGAACGGCCGGGTCGGCGCCTTCTCGCGGTTGTTCAGCGGCAGGAAATCGACCAGCCGGCGGATTTCCGACATGGCCTCGACATCGTTTTCGAAGGCGCCGTCGGCGACCGAGCTTTTCTTCGTATGGGTCGAGGCGCCGCCCAGCTGCTCGGCCGTCACCACCTCGTTCGTCACCGTCTTGACCACGTCCGGGCCGGTCACGAACATGTAGCTGGTGTCCTTGACCATGAAGATGAAGTCGGTCATCGCCGGCGAATAGACCGCGCCGCCGGCGCAGGGGCCCATGATGACGCTGATCTGCGGCACCACGCCCGAGGCCATGATGTTGCGCTGGAACACGTCGGCATAGCCGGCGAGGCTGGCGACGCCTTCCTGGATGCGCGCGCCGCCGGAATCGTTCAGCCCGATCACCGGGGCGCCGTTCTGCACCGCCATGTCCATGATCTTGCAGATCTTCTGCGCATGGGTTTCCGACAGCGAGCCGCCGAAGACGGTGAAGTCCTGCGAAAACACATAGACCATGCGGCCGTTGATCGTGCCCCAGCCGGTGACGACGCCGTCGCCATAGGGACGGTCCTCCTCCATGCCGAAATCGGTCGAGCGGTGGCGGACGAACATGTCGAATTCCTCGAACGACCCTTCGTCCAGCAACAGCTCGAGCCGCTCGCGCGCGGTCAGCTTGCCGCGGGCGTGCTGCGCGTCGATGCGCCGCTGCCCGCCGCCCAGCCGCGCATCGCGGCGGCGCGATTCCAGTTCGCCGAGGATGTCCTTCATGAGCCGTCTCCCTTTGGGTTTGCGGCAAACTACCGGCTTGCTGCGGATGCGGGAAGCGGAAAGGCGAAAATTTGCAAAATATGCTAGATAATTTCGCTGCAAATAGCAAAATTGCTAAAACCCTTGACGCGGGCCGGGGCAAGAGCCATGCCGCTGCCATGGGACTCGTCATTGATCTTGCGGCCGTCGTGGCCAATTGGAAGGCGCTTGCGGCCAAGGCTGCGGGCGCGCGGGCGGCGGCGGTGGTCAAGGCCGACGCCTATGGGCTGGGCGCGGATCGCGTGGCGCCGGCGCTTTACGCGGCCGGGGCGCGGGATTTCTTCGTCGCGCTGGCCTCGGAGGGGCAGGCGATCCGGCCGCTTCTGCCCGAGGATGCGCGCATCTTCGTGCTGTCGGGCCATATGGAGGGCGCCGACCTGGCCGGGCTGATCCCGCTGTTGAACAGCCCCGAGCAGTTCTTCCGCGACCGGGCGCTGCGGCCGCGCGGGCCTTTCGGCATCCAGCTGGACAGCGGCATGAACCGGCTGGGCATCGAGCCCGGCGAATGGGCCGCCATCCGGGCCGAGGCGCTGGCCGCCGATCCGGCGCTGATCATGTCGCACCTGGCCTGCGCCGACGAGCCGGACCATGCGGCGAATGCCCAGCAACTCGCCGCCTTCCGCGCCATGACCGAGGGCGTGGCCGTGCCGCGCTCGCTGGCGGCGACGGGGGGCATCCTGCTGGGGCCGGACTATCATTTCGACCTGGTGCGACCCGGCATCGGGCTTTACGGCGGCGAGCCCTTTGGCGATGCGCAGCCGGTGGTCACGCTGGGCTTGCCGGTGATCCAGGTGCGCGAGGTGCGCCCCGGCGAATCCGTGGGCTACGGCTATGCCTGGACGGCCGAGCGGCCTTCGCGGGTGGCGACGGTGGCGGCGGGCTATGCCGACGGGCTGGCGCGGGCCCTGGCGCGGGACGGCAAGCTGAGCCTCTGGGCCGGCGAGCATGCCTGTCCGGTGATCGGCCGCATCTCGATGGACCTGATCACCGTCGACGTGACCGACCTGCCCGACGTGCCGGCGGCGCTGGAGATCCTGAACGCGCGGCAGGGCGTCGACGCCCTGGCGGCGCTGTCGGGCACCATCGGCTATGAAATCCTGACCTCGCTGGGCCGGCGCTACGAGCGTCGCTGGCTGTGAACCCGATCCGGCTGACCGGCAGGGCGATGATCGGCCTGACCCGGATGACGGGACGGGTGACGCTCTTTGCCCTGCGCGGCCTGGCCGGCATCGGGCAGCATCCGGCGGAACTGGCGCGGCAGGTCATGCAGATCGGCTGGCTGTCCCTGCCGGTGGTCGGGCTGACGGCGCTGTTCACCGGCGCGGCGCTGGCCCTGCAGATCCATTCCGGGGGCGAACGCTTTCAGGCCGGCGACGTGGTCCCGGCCATCGTCGCCATCGGCATGGCGCGCGAACTGGGCCCGGTCCTGGGCGGGCTGATGGTGGCGGCCCGCGTCGCCAGCGCCATCGCGGCGGAACTCGGCACCATGCGCGTGACCGAGCAAATCGACGCGCTGGTGACGCTTTCGACCGATCCCATGGGCTGGCTGGTCTCGCCCCGGCTCTGGGCGGCGCTGCTCTGCGTGCCGGTGCTGGTCGGCGTGGGCGACGTGATCGGCATCATGGGCGGCTGGCTGATCGGGGTGAACGCGCTGGGGTTCAACTCGGCCATCTACCTGTCCAATTCCTGGGCCTATCTGGAAAGCTGGGACGTGGTCTCGGGCCTCTTGAAGGGCGCGGTCTTCGGGCTGATCGTGGCGCTGTCGGGCTGCTGGTTCGGCATGACGGCGGCGGGCGGGGCCGCGGGCGTCGGGCGGGCGACGACCAATGCCGTGGTCGCCGCCTCGGTCGGCATCCTGGCCGCGAATTTCGCACTGACGGGGCTGTTCTTCTGATGCTGGGGGTGCGCGGCCTTTGCAAAGCCTATGGCGCCAAGCGGGTGCTGGACGGGGTGGATCTGGACCTGGCCACGGGCGAAAGCCTGGTGGTGATCGGCGGCTCGGGCACCGGGAAATCGGTGCTCCTGCGCTGCATCCTGGGGCTGGAGACGCCCGATGCGGGCGAGATCCTGTGGCAGGGCCGGCCGCTGGCCGGGCAGCGGGGCGCGTTCATGGAGCATTTCGGCATGCTGTTCCAGAACGCGGCGCTGTTCGACAGCCTGCCGGTCTGGCGCAACGTCGCCTTTCGCCTGCTGCGGACCATGCCCAGGGCGCGCGCCCGCGCCATCGCCGTGGAAAAGCTGGCCCGCGTCGGCCTTGGCCCCGAGGTGGCGGATCTTTACCCGGCGGAACTCTCGGGCGGGATGCGCAAGCGCGCCGGGCTGGCCCGCGCCATCGCCGCCGATCCCGAGGTGATTTTCTTCGACGAGCCGACCACGGGGCTCGATCCGATCCGCGCCGCGGCGATCAATGCCCTGATCCGCGGCATCGTCGACGAGACCGGCGCCACCGCCATCACCATCACCCATGACATGAGTTCGGTGCGCGCCATCGCCGACCGGGTGGCGCTGCTGGATCGCGGGCGGATGCGCTGGCAGGGCACGGTGGCCGAAATGGACGCGGCCGAGGACGATTACCTGCGTGATTTCGTCGCAGGGCGCGCCCGGCCCATGGCGCGTGGTCCGCAGCCGTGATGTCCGTTTTTTCGCCGAATCGACGGCAAATCCGAAACTGCGGGGCCGCCCCCCTTGTGCGAATCCCGCTCAGTTGCAACCATGAGTTACTGAGAACCCCACCTCGGAGACGAATTTGGGTCTGACCCCTACGCATCCCGCGACCGCGACCCCCGGCGAAACCCTGCTGGAATTTCACGACAACCGGCTGCTGATCGATCTCTGCGGCCCGCATGACCGCTACCTCGCGCGGATCGAGGAGGCGCTGAAGGTGCATATCCTGCGACGCGGCAACCTTCTGTCCGTTGTCGGCCCCGTCGAGGCCCAGGCCGAGGCGGCGCAGGTGCTGCGCGCGCTTTACGCCCGGCTGGAGCAGGGCCGCCCGGTCGAGATGGCCGAGGTCGAGGCGGCCCTGCGTATGGGCGCCGAGACCGTCACCGAGGGCCCGAGCCCGGCCGAGCAGCTGGAAATGTTCCAGACCGGTCCCATCGAGCTGCGCACCCGCAAGAAGACCGTCGAGCCGCGCACCGATGCGCAAAAGGACTATGTTCGCGCGCTTTTCGCCAACGAACTGGCCTTCGGCATCGGCCCGGCCGGCACCGGCAAGACCTATCTTGCGGTCGCCGTGGGCGTGACCATGCTGATCGGCGGCCATGTGGATCGCATCATCCTGTCGCGCCCCGCCGTCGAGGCCGGCGAGCGGCTGGGCTTCCTGCCCGGCGACATGAAGGAAAAGGTCGATCCCTACATGCAGCCGCTCTATGACGCTCTGAACGACTTCCTGCCCGCCAAGCAGGTGCAGAAGCTGATGGAGGAAAAGCGCATCGAGATCGCGCCCCTGGCCTTCATGCGCGGCCGCACGCTGTCGAACAGCTTCGTGGTGCTGGACGAGGCGCAGAACGCCACCACCATGCAGATGAAGATGTTCCTGACCCGGCTGGGCGAGGGCTCGCGCATGGTCGTGACCGGCGACCGCACCCAGATCGACCTGCCGCGCGGCGTGCATTCCGGCCTGGTCGAGGCGGAAAAGATCCTCAAGGACATCAAGGGCATCAGCTTCAGCTATTTCACCGCCAGGGACGTGGTGCGCCATTCGCTGGTCGCCCGCATCATCGAGGCCTATGACGCCGAGGCCGAGGCGGCGCTGGCCCGCGGCGAGGTCTTCGACGAGCGTGGCCAGCGCATCCCGCGACGCGAGCCGCGGCTGGCTTCAGGGAGGCAGGGCGATGCCTGACAAGGCCGATGCGCCCGAGGAGGCGCTGGAAATCGTCGACATCGTGCTGGAGGACGACCGCTGGGAGGATGCCGGCCTGCCCGCCATGGCCGAGCGGGCGGCCCGCGCGGTGGGCGAATGGCTGGATCTGGGCGCGTTCCAGATCGTCGTCATGGGGTGCGACGATGCCCGCATCGCCGCGCTGAACGCCGAGTTCCGCGGCAAGCCCAAGCCGACCAACGTGCTGAGCTGGCCCGCGGTCGAATTCGATGCGCGCCGGCCCGGCGCCCCTCCCGAACCGCCCCGCGTCGAGGAGCTGGGCGATATCGCCATTTCCTACGACACCTGCCTGCGCGAGGCCGAGGCGCAGGGCAAGCCCTTCGCCGACCATGCCATGCATCTGCTGGTCCATGCCATGCTGCATCTTGCGGGCTATGACCATATCGACGACGCGGATGCCGAAACCATGGAGGATGCCGAACGCTCGATCCTGGGCAAGCTGGGCATCCCCGACCCTTACCTGGAACACGAGACATGACCAACGACCGAAGTCCCGACACGCCCGTCTCCGCCGAACCCGCCTCATGGGCGGATGGCACAGGCGGGGACGGGCGTGACCTGCCGCAATCGCGCGGCTTTCTGGGGCGTATCCTGGGCGCCTTCGGCGGCGGCGAAGCCGAGCCGGCCGGCGCCGAGGCCCGCGACAGGGGGCCGGCCGCCCCGACGGCGGGCGTTCCGGGGATGGTCAACCTGCGGCGGATGCGCGTCGACGACGTGGCCGTGCCCAAGGCCGAGATCGTCGCTGCGCCGGTCACGGCCACGCTGCCCGACCTGGTCGAGATGTTCCGCGAACACGGCTTTTCCCGCATCCCGGTGTTTCGCGGCACGCTGGACAGCCCGCTGGGGCTGATCCACCTGAAGGATCTGGCGCTGAAATACGGCTTCGGCGCCAGGGTGCCGGTCAAGTTCGCGCTGCGTCCGATGCTGCGGCCACTGCTTTACGTGCCGCCCTCGATGCCGATCGGCGTTCTGCTCCAGCAGATGCAGCAAAAGCGCATCCACATGGCGCTGGTGATCGACGAATATGGCGGCGTGGACGGGCTCGTCACCATCGAGGATCTGATCGAGCAGGTCATCGGCGAGATCGAGGATGAGCATGACGAGATCGAGGGCGGCCTGGTCATCCAGGAACAGCCCGGCCAATGGCTGATCCAGGCCCGTGCCGCGCTGGAGGATGTCGAGGCCCAGACCGGCCTGCGCCTGGCCACCGACGAGGAGGAGGAGGAGATCGACACGCTGGGCGGGCTGATCTTCATGCTGACCGGCCGGGTGCCGGTGCGCGGCGAGGTGATCCCGCATGAAAGCGGCGCCGAGTTCGAGATCGTCGACGCCGATCCGCGCCGGGTCAAGCGCGTGCGGCTGCGGTTGCCGCAAGCCGAGCCGCCGCCCCCGGCCGAAGGCTGAGCCGGCTCAGACCCCGGCGAAGGCCGGGGCGTGGGCGATGCGGCTGCCCGCGGGCAGCCGCGGCCCCAGCGCCATCAGATGCGGCCCGGCATAGGGCGACGCCAGTTCGGCCGGCGCAAAGCCGAAGCGGCGGTAATAGGCCGGATCGCCCAGCACCACGATGGTATGGTCGCCGAATGCGGCGAGCGCGGCGCGAACCAGCGCCGTGCCGATGCCGCGCGACTGCACGGCGGGATGCACCGCCAGCGGCGCCAGCGCCAGGGCCGGCCCCTCGGCTGCCAGCGGCGACAGGGCGACATGGCCGATCACCGTGCCCGCGGCCTCGGCCACCAGTGCCAGCGCAAGGTCGCCGGCCTCGCGCAGGCTGTCCACCAGCCGCGCCTCGGCCGGGCCGTCGAAGGCGCGCACCAGCAGGTCGGACACCGCGGCGCGGTCATGCGCCCGCTCGGCCCGGATGCGCGGCAAGGGATCGCTGCGGGTGAAATCGCGCCCGATGCCTTGGCTCTCGCGGGCCCAGCGGCTATGTTCCAGCCGGGCGCGATGCGCGGCGAAAGCCTCGTCATCGGCGTAAAGCTCGTTCAGTTCCCAGACCAGCGGATCCTCGGACTGCCACAGGTCGAAACGCAGGTTGCCGGGTTCGGCCCGGCTCAGCGCCACATGCTCGGTCAGCAACTCCATGGCCAGCATCATCTGGGCCGCATCCTTGCAGATCAGCCGGCCGGTCAGCGAGACCAGCGGTTTCTCCAGGGGGATCTCCTCGCCGCCCAGGATGGGCGGGGGTGTGTGGTTGTGGTTCTGTCCGCAGGCGCAACTCATGGCAAGATCCTCGTCGTGAACAGGCCGCAACGATGGACGACGGCGGCTTCCCGCGGCCGGAACCGTTAGCAGCGATAACCTTATCGGGCGGCATTGCGCCGTCCTTGTCAATTTGCAAAGCCGCGCCTTGCGCCGGATGCGGCCCCTGAAACGAAAAGGGCGGCGCAGCGGCCGCCCCTCGGGGTCATTCCCACTCGATGGTGCCCGGCGGCTTCGAGGTGATGTCATAGGTGCAGCGGTTGATGCCCTTGACCTCGTTGATGATCCGCGTCGCGGTCTCGCCCAGGAACTGGTGGCTGAAGGGATAGTAATCCGCTGTCATGCCATCGACCGAGGTCACCGCGCGCAGGGCGCAGGCATAGTCATAGGTGCGCCCGTCGCCCATGACGCCAACGGTGCGCACCGGCAGGATGGCGACGAAGGCCTGCCAGATCTCGTCATAAAGCCCGTGCTTGCGGATCTGGTCGATGAAGACCGCGTCCGCCTTGCGCAGGATGTCCAGCTTGTCGCGGGTGATCTCGCCCGGACAGCGGATGGCAAGGCCGGGGCCGGGGAAGGGATGGCGGCCGATGAATTTTTCCGGCAGGCCCAGTTCGCGGCCGAGCGCGCGGACCTCGTCCTTGAAAAGCTCGCGCAAGGGCTCGACCAGCTTCAGCCCCATCTTCTCGGGCAGGCCGCCGACATTGTGGTGGCTCTTGATCGTGACCGAGGGGCCGCCCGAGAAGCTGACCGATTCGATCACGTCCGGGTAAAGCGTGCCCTGGGCCAGGTATTCCGCGCCCTCGATCCCGCTCGCATATTTCTGGAACACGTCGATGAAGAGCTTGCCGATGGTCTTGCGCTTGACCTCGGGGTCGCTGACGCCCTCCAGCGCGCCGATGAACAGGTCGGCCTCGTCGGCATGAATCAGCGGGATGTTGTAGTTGTCGCGGAACATGGTCACGACTTCCTCGGCCTCGTTCAGCCGCAGAAGCCCGTGATCGACGAAGACGCAGGTCAGCTGGTCGCCGATCGCCTCGTGGATCAGCACCGCGGCGACCGAACTGTCGACGCCGCCCGACAGCCCGCAGATAACGCGCTTGTCGCCCACCTGCTCGCGGATCTTGCGGATCGCCTCCTGGCGATAGGAGGCCATGGTCCAGTCGCCGGTAAAGCCGGCCATGCGGACGAAGTTCTCCAGCATGGTCCGGCCGTTCGGGGTGTGATGCACCTCGGGGTGGAACTGCACGGCGAAGAACCGGCGCGCCTCGTCCGCGATCATGGCGAAGGGGGCATTGGGCGAGGTGCCGATGACCTCGAAACCCGGCGCAAGCTGCGTCACCCGGTCGCCATGGCTCATCCAGACTTCCTCGCGGCCGGTGTCGAACAGGCCGGCGAAGATGCCGTCGCCCCGGTGCCCCTCGGCCGGGGCGATGAAAGCGCGGCCGTATTCGGCGTGGTGGCCCGATTCGACCCGGCCGCCCAGCTGCTCCATCATCACCTGCTGGCCATAGCAGATGCCGAAGACCGGCACCCCCATGCCGAAAAGCCCCTGCGGCGCGCGCGGCGAATCCGGCTGCGTGACCGAGGCCGGCCCGCCCGACAGGATCACGGCCTGCGGGGCGAAGTCTTTCAGGAAGGCGTCATCGACCGCGTTGAACGGGTGGATTTCGCAATAGACGTTCAGCTCGCGCAGGCGGCGCGCAATCAGCTGCGTGACCTGGGAGCCGAAATCGATGATGAGAAGGCGCTGATGCTGGGTCATGGCAAGGCTTTAGGCCGCGGCATGGCGCTGCGCAAGAGGGCTGACGCATCGCCGGCTGCAGCGCCGCCGGGGTATTTGAAAAACAGAGAAGGCCGGCCGTCGCGCCTCTACCGACGGTGCGGTCCAGTCCGAGCCAGTCGTCTTCTCTGTTCTTCAAATACCCCCGGCAAGAGCTGCCACCGGCACCTTCAGCGCCAGAGAACCCCCAGGGCTTCGGCCGGATCCGGTTCCGACCAGATCTCTGCCCCCAGGGCGATGAAATCGGTCAGCGGGGCCAGCTGGCCGATCAGCGCCGGGGTCAGGGCGCCCTCGGCGACCACCGGGATCTCGATCATCTCGGACCACCATTGGAACAGGTCCAGCGGCGCGGTCTCGCCATGGCCGAGCGCCGTGGCGCCGCAGGGGCCGAAGCTGACATAATCCGCCCCGGCCTCGGCCGCGTTCATGCCGTCATGGCGCGAGGCGCCGCAGAACGTGCCGACGATGGCGTCCTGGCCCAGTTCCTTGCGGGCATGGCGCACCCCGCGCGCGCCATTGGTCAGGTGCACGCCGTCGAGCCCGTGGCGCTGCGCCAGCTGGACATGGTCCTCGATCACCACCGCCACGTCGCGGGCATGGGCGATCTCGCGCGCGAGATCCGCGATGCGGCCCAGCTCCTCCTCGGTGCCGGCGCCGGGGATGCGCAGGCAGGCGATGGGAAAGCGGTCCATGACCTCGGCCAGCATCGGGCCCAGCGTCGAGGCGGCCGCGCCGACCGGGGCGATCAGGTAGAGTTGCGGCGTATTGGGCTGGTCTGTCATGGCGCTGTCATCCCTCGTGGTTCGCCAGCAGATAGCGCAGTGCCGCGCGCCTTGCCAGTGGGTCTGCGGAAGGATATGGCCGCGGCCATGGAACCGGCGATCATCCTTGTCCGCCCGCAGATGGGCGAAAACATCGGCGCGGCCGCGCGCGCCATGCTGAATTTCGGCCTGACCGACATGCGCCTGGTGGCGCCGCGCGACGGCTGGCCCAATCCCAGGGCCGTGGCCATGGCCTCGGGTGCCGCTGGCCGCGTGCTGGACCGGGCGCGGGTTTTCGCGACGCTGGCCGAGGCCATGGCGGATGTGGATTATGCCTATGCCACCACCGCGCGCGGGCGCGAGCTGACCAAGCCGGTGCTGACCCCGGCCACGGCCATGGCCGATGCCCGCGCGCGGGTTGCGCAGGGCGGCCGGGTCGCGGTGATCTTCGGGCCCGAGCGCGCTGGGCTGGAGAACGAGGACGTGGCGCGCGCCAATGCCATCATCACCGTGCCGGTCAATCCCGATTTCCCCTCGCTGAACCTGGCGCAGGCGGTGCTGCTGGCCGGCTATGAATGGGCCCGCGACAGCCTGCCGCCCGAGCCTGCCCCGCAGGGCCGCCGCCCCGATGGCGAGGCGCCCGCGACGCGGCTGGAGATCGAGCGGCTGGCCGATCACTGGGAAGAGCGGCTGGCCGAAGCCGGCTTCTTCTTTCCGCCCGAGAAGGCGCCGGCGATGAAGCTGACGCTGCGCAACCTGTGGTCGCGCCTGCCGCTGACCCGCGCCGACACGCGCATCTTTCACGGCATGCTGCGGCAGTTGATCCGTCGCGGCTGATTGATTTCCGGGCGCGGGCGGGCCAAGGTCGCGCCCGATCGAGAAGGAAGCTGACATGGCAAGACGTCCCGTCTTTCAGGAAGTCACCGAGACCACCCCCCGCAGCACGCCGCCCGCCGGCGGCATGATCGACGTCGGTCCCAAGGGCGCGCGCGGCGCGATCCGCATCTGGCTGATCGTGCTGTTCGTCATGGTCGCGGCGATGATCGCGCTGGGCGGCGCGACGCGGCTGACCGGCTCGGGCCTGTCGATCACCGAATGGAAGCCGGTGACCGGGGCGATCCCGCCGATGGATGGCGCCACCTGGCAGGCCGAGTTCGACAAATACCGGCAGATCCCGCAGTTCCAGCTGGTCAATTCCGACATGGACCTGGCAAGCTTCAAGCGCATCTACTGGTGGGAATGGTCGCACAGGCTGCTGGGGCGGCTGGTGGGGCTGGTCTGGGCGGCGGGCTTCGTCTTTTTCCTGGCGACGAAGCGCATCCCCGCGGGCTGGGTGCCGCGGCTGCTGTTGCTGGGCGTGCTGGGCGGCGCCCAGGGGGCGATCGGCTGGTGGATGGTGCATTCCGGCCTGTCGGGCGAGATGGTGCGGGTGGCCTCTTACCGGCTGGCCACGCATCTGGGGCTGGCCTTTGCCATCCTGGGCCTGATCGCCTGGCAGGTGCTGGCGCTGTCGCGATCCGAGGCGGCGCTGCTGCGCGCCCGCCGGGCGGGCGAGGGCAAGCTCTTCTCGATGACCACCGGGCTGATGCACCTGGCCTTCGTCCAGATCCTGCTGGGGGCGCTGGTGGCGGGGATCGATGCCGGGCGCATGTATACCGGCTGGCCGACCATGGGCGGCGAATGGATCCCGGCCGAGATCTGGGACGCGGCGCTGGGCTGGCGCAACTTCTTCGAAAACCCGGCTCTGGTACAGTTCATCCACCGCATGGTGGCCTATCTGCTGGCAATCTTTGCCGTGGTGGTGTTCCTGCGCGCCCGGCGCTCGCCGCATCCGGTGACGCGCGGCGCCTATGCCGCGATGCTGGTCGCCCTGGCCGTGCAGGTGTTTCTGGGCATCATGAACGTGCTGCACGCCTCGCCGCTGGCTTTGGCACTGGCGCATCAGATCGGTGCCGTGGCACTGTTCACGCTGATCCTGCGCGCGCGGCACCATGCGCGCTATCCAATCGAAACTTCGGTCCGGGGAACAGTCCGATGAGCGCCTTCGACGATCTTCTCGCCTTCCAGCGCCAGACCGAGGCGCTGTCCTCGGTCGCCGAGCGGCTGGCCTGGGACCAGGAAACCGTGATGCCGCGGGGCGCCGTCGAGCAGCGCGCCGAGGAAATGGCGGCGATGGAAGCGGTGCTGCACGAGCGCCGTACCGATCCCCGCCTGGGCGAATGGCTGGACCAGGCCGAGCCCGAGGATGCCGAGGACGCCCGCGTCATCGAACTGATCGCGCGCGATTATCGCCGCGCCTCGCGCATCCCGTCGCGGCTGGCGACGGAACTGGCGCGGCAGACCTCGCTGGCGCAGGGCATCTGGGCCGATGCCCGTGCCAAGGACGCGCCCGAGGATTTCCTGCCGGCGCTGAACGACATCCTGATGCTGAAGCGCGAGGAGGCCTCGGCCCTGGCCGATGGCGGCGATCTTTACGACGCGCTGCTGGACGATTACGAGCCGGGCATAACCCAGGCCGAGATCGCGCGGCTTTTCGATGCCATGCGGCCGCGGCTGGTGGCGCTGCGCGAGGACGTGCTGGGCGCCGCGTTCCAGCCCGAGCCGCTGATCGGGCATTTCCCGCAAGAGACGCAGCTGCGCCTGGCGCGGACCTGCGCCACCGCCTTCGGCTATGACTGGACGCGCGGGCGCATGGACATCGCCGTGCATCCCTTCAGTTCCGGGCGCTGGCAGGACAGCCGCATCACCACGCGGGTGGTCGAGACCGACCCGTTCAACTGCCTTTACTCGACCATCCACGAGGTCGGGCATTCCAGCTATGAGCTGGGCATCGACAGCGATTATGCCTTCACGCCGCTGGGCCGCGGCGTCTCGATGGGCGCGCATGAAAGCCAGAGCCGCATCTATGAAAACCAACTGGGCCGCAGCCGCGCCTTTACCGGCTGGCTCTACCGGCGCATGTCGGACGCCTTCGGCGGGCTGTCCCTGCCCGATGCCGATGCCTTCTACGGCACCGTGAACCGCGTGACGCCCGGCTTCATCCGCACCGAGGCCGACGAGGTGCAATACAATCTGCACATCATGCTGCGCTTTGACCTGGAGCGCGACCTGATCGCCGGGCGGCTGGATGTCGAAGACCTGGTCGAGGCCTGGAATACCCGATTCCTGCGCGATTTCGGCGTGGCGGTGGACCGGCCGGCCAATGGCGTCTTGCAGGACGTGCATTGGGCGGTGGGGCTGTTCGGCTATTTCCCGACCTATGCGCTGGGGAACGTCTATGCCGGCTGCCTGCATGCCGCGCTGCGCGCCGCGGTGCCGGACCTGGACGAGGCTTTGGCGCGCGGCGAGGCCGACCCGGCGGTCGAATGGCTGCGCGAGAACGTCCAGCGCCATGGCGGACTTTACCCGCCGCGCGAACTGATCGGGCAGGCGACCGGGGCCGATGTCGGGGAGGGGCCGCTTCTGGACTACCTGGAAGAGAAATTCTCGGCCATCTACCGGCTTTGAGGCCGGATTCGGGTATTTGGGGAACGAAGAAGCCGCGCGCCGGGCGTCATGGCGGCCGGCCTTTCCAAGCCGGGCGTTTTCCTGTATCAGGCCTCGATCCCAAGGACAGCACGGCATGAGTGACCCAGCCAGCAAGCCCGCCCCGGCGGTGAAGAAGCTTTTCATCAAGACCTATGGCTGCCAGATGAACGTCTATGACAGCCAGCGCATGGCCGAGGCCATGGGTGCCGAGGGCTATGTCCTGACCGAGAACCAGTCGGACGCCGACATGGTGCTGCTGAACACCTGCCATATCCGGGAAAAGGCGGCCGAGAAGCTTTATTCCGACCTCGGCCGGCTGAAGCCCTTGAAGGCGGAGAAGCCCGACCTGAAGATCGGCGTCGCCGGCTGCGTCGCCCAGGCCGAGGGCGGCGAGATCCAGCGTCGCATGCCCATCGTCGACCTGGTGGTGGGGCCGCAAGCCTATCACCGGCTGCCGGCCATGGTGCGCGCGGGCGGCGGGGTCGATACCGAGTTCCCGGCCGAGGACAAGTTCGAGCATTTGCCGAAGCCCGCCGCCACCAGGCGCGCGCCGGCCGCCTTCCTGACCGTGCAGGAGGGTTGCGACAAGTTCTGCGCCTTTTGCGTGGTGCCCTATACCCGCGGGGCCGAGGTGTCGCGCCCGGTCTCGCGCATCCTGGCCGAGGCGCGCGACCTGGTCGGGCGCGGCGTGCGCGAGATCACGCTGCTGGGCCAGAACGTCAATGGCTGGCATGGCGAGGGGCCCGGCGGGGCGGAATGGGGATTCGGCCGGCTGATCCGGGCGATCGCGGAAATCGACGGGCTGGACCGCATCCGCTATACCACCAGCCATCCCAATGACATGGCCGACGACCTGATCGCCGCGCATCGCGACGAGCCGAAGCTGATGCCCTATCTGCACCTGCCGGTGCAGTCGGGTTCGGACCGCATCCTGAAGGCGATGAACCGTAAGCATACGGTGGACCAGTATCTGAGGCTGATCGAGCGCATCCGCGCGGCGCGGCCCGACATCATGCTGACCAGCGATTTCATCGTCGGCTTTCCCGGCGAGACCGACCGGGACCACCAGGACACGCTGGAGCTGGTGCGGGCGGTGAATTTCGGCACCGCCTTCAGCTTCAAGTATTCGCCGCGCCCCGGCACCCCGGCCTATGAGCGGCCGGAGGTCGAGGGTGCCGTGGCCGATGCGCGCCTGCAGGAATTGCAGGCGTTGCTGACCAGCCAGCAGAAGGCCGCGCAGGAGGGCATGGTCGGGCGCGAGCTGGGCGTGCTGTTCGAAAAGCCCGGCCGCAATCCCGGCCAGATGGTCGGCAAGTCGGACTATCTGCACGCGGTCTTTGTCGAGGCGCCCCAGGCCAAGGTCGGCGACCTGGTGCGGGTGCGCATCACCCATAGCGCGCCGAACTCGCTGGCCGGGGTGCTGGCGGCCTGAGCCGCCCGCGCCGGGTCAGACCGTGTCGAGGTAAAGCTCGACGGTTTCCTCGTCGGAAAGCTCGGCCATGTAATGCAGTTCCTGCCGCTTGGTCATGACGAAATTCTCGATCAGATGCGCGGGGAAGATGCGCCGGATCTCGGGCGAGGTTTCGAAGGCGTCGATGGCCGCGCCCCAGCTGCCGGGAAGTTGCTCCAACCCTTGCTCATAGGCATTGCCCTGAATCGGCGGCGGCGGCTCGGCCTTGTCCTCGATGCCGTTCAGCGCCGAGCCCAGCACCGCGGCGACGGTCAGGTAGGGGTTCACGTCGCCGCCCGCCACCCGATGCTCGATCCGCCGCGCCTTGGGCCCGGAGGAGGGAATGCGGATGGCCGAGGTGCGGTTTTCATAGGCCCAGCCGATGCCGGTGGGGGCATGGGCGTTCGGCACCAGCCGGTCGTAGCTGTTCTCATGCGGGGCAAAGAGCAAGGTCGAGCCGGGCATGGCGGCAAGGCAGCCGGCGACGGCATGGCGCAGCACGTCCGAACCCTCGTCGCCGCCATTGTCGAAGACGTTGCGGCCCTGCCGGTCCAGCACCGAGAAATGCATGTGCATGCCAGAGCCGTTCCATGCCTCGTAGGGCTTGGCCATGAACGAGCCGGCAAAGCCGTAGCGCCGCGCCAGCCCCTTGACCAGCAGCTTGAAGAGCCAGGCGTCGTCGGCGGCCTTCAGCGGGTCGGGTTGGTGCATCAGGTTGATTTCGAACTGGCCCGGCGCGGCTTCCGAGATCGCCGTGTCGGCGGGGATGTCCATCGCCTCGCAGGCGTCGTAGAGCGCGGTGAAGAAACGGTCGAAGGCGTCGAGCGCGCGCAGGGACAGGGTTTCCGCCCCGGTGCGGCGCTTGCCCGAACGCGGGCTGGGCGGCACGCGCAGCTGCCCGCCCGAATCGTCGATCAGGAAGAACTCCAGCTCGGTCGCCACCACCGGGGTCAGGCCCACGGCCTGGTAGCGTTCGACCACGCGGGCCAGCGCCTGACGCGGATCGCCCTCATAGGGGCGGCCGTCCAGGTGGAACATCCAGATCGGCAAGAGGCCGGTCGGCGCTTCCAGCCAGGGCATGGGCATGAAGCCGCGTTCGGTCGGCAGCAAGAGCCCGTCGGGGTCGCCGGCCTGGAAAACCAGCGGGCTGTCCTCGATATCCTCGCCCCAGATGTCCATGTTCAGGACCGAGAAGGGGAATTTCGTGCCCTCGGTCAGGATCTTGTCGGCAAAGCGTGCCGGAACCCGCTTGCCGCGCGCCACGCCGTTGAGGTCGGCGGCCGCGATGCGGATGGTCTTGACGTCGGGATGCTCGCGCAGCCAGTCCATGGATCACCTGATGAGATTGGGCCTGTAACGGATCTTCTTCGCCGCGCCGGGAAGGTGGCGGTTCAGCCGGCGGTTCACCATGCCGAACAGCGCGATCAGACCGATGGTCAGCAGCACGAAATAGCCCGCCACGATCGGATAGGCGATGAAGGGGTTGAAGGTCTTGTCGGCGAAATAATTGGCGTAGTAGAGCGCGTCGCCCCGCTGCTGGAAGGCCGGGAAGCCGGAAAAGAACACCAGCGTCGTGGCGTGGAACAGGAAGATCGCCTCGTTGGTATAGGCGGGCCAGGCAAGCCGCATCGCGGTGGGCCAGACCACCCGGCGCCAGCGGGTCCAGCCGGCCATGCCATAGGCATCGGCGGCCTCGAGCTCGCCCTTGGGCAGGTTGCGCAGCGCGCCGTAGAAGATCTCGGCCGAATAGGCGGCGGTGTTCAGCATCAGGACCAGCAGCGCCCCGGCCCAGGCGCGGGTCATCCAGCTGGTCTGCACGGTGATGCCCAGCACGTCGATGCCGGCGCGCGGCAGCTGCACCAGCATCTCGTAGGCCAGGAAGAACTGGATGAACAGCGGGCTGCCGCGGAACAGGAAGATGAACCACTCGGCGGGCTTCCTGGCCCAGGGGTTGCGGCTGGCCTTCGCCACGGCCAGCGCATTGGCCAGGAAAAAGCCGAAGAACAGCGCCAGCGCGGCGAAATAGATGTTCCAGATCAGGCCCGAGCCGATCAGCGTGACCTGCTCGCACAGCGTAAAGCCGCTGCGCGGCAGCAGCCTTTCGCCCAGGCCGAGCGCGCGCAGGCCGTAATCCTGGATGGTTTGCAGGCATTGGTTCATGTCGCGGCCTTTCGCATCGCCTCGCCGGCGGCGGTGGCCTGGCCGCGCGACAGCCTGGTCCGGATGCGGTCGAAGATCCGTTCCGAGCCCCAGGTCATCAGCAGGTAGAAGGCCAGGATGGCCAGGAAATAGTAAAGCCGCCAGTCGGGATGCGGATAGGCATAGGCGCGGGTCTTGGCCCCGCCCAGCTCGCGCGCCCAATAGACGATGTCCTCGACCCCCAGCACGAACAGCAGCGGCGTGGCCTTGATGAGGATCATCCACAGGTTCGCCAGGCCGGGCAGGGCATAGGTCCACATCTGCGGGATCAGGATGCGCCGGTTCACCTGGCGCGGGCTCATGCCATAGGCCTCGGCGGTTTCCAGCTGCGCCTTCGGCACGGCGTTCATCGCGCCATGCAGCACATTGGCGGCGAAGGCGCCGAAGACCACGGCAAAGGCGATCACCGCCAGGAAGATGCCATAGGCCTGGTGTACCCATTCCGGCGAGGTCGAAAGCGGCAGCTTGGCGGCGGCGCAGACGATGAACTCATTGCCCTGCCGCACCGGCACCGAGGGGTCGCAATAGACGCGCGAGCGCAGCCATTCGAAACCCTGGTCCAGCGCGATGGGCACGAACAGGAAGAAGATGATGTCGGGCACGCCGCGCACCATCGAGGTATAGATGCGGCCGAACCAGCGCACCCCCGCGATGCGCGAGCGCGAGGCCATGGCCCCGCCGAAGCCGAAGATCAGCGCCGCCGGCGCGGTGATGGCCAGCAGCAGCAGCACCGTGCCGAAGCTGGCATAGAACAGCATGTGGTTGCCGGTCGTCAGATAGTATGACAACCAGGCAAGCCCGTCCAGGGCAGAGGGGTCGGTGCAATGGGAAAACATCATGCCGCCGGTTTGGCCGCCGCGGCCGGTGCCGCGGCGGCATCAGGTCATTCGTAGGTCTGCGCGTCCTCGCCGAAATGCGTCTTGATCAGCGCGTTCAGGCTGCCGTCCTGCTTCATCGCGGCGATCGCCCCGTTCAGCTTTTCGCGCAACTCGTTGTCGGACTGGCGCACGCCGATGCCGATGCCCTCGTCCAGGTGGACCTGCTCGCCGACGAGGATCAGGTCGTCGCTGTCCTCGACAAAGGGGCGCATGACTTCGTGATCGCCGAAGGCCGCATCGGCCTCGCCATTGCGGACGGCGGCGAAGACCTGGTCGATATTCGGGTATTCCAGCATCGTGGCCTGGGTGTCGGCGATATGGGAGGCCTGGACCGTGCCGGTCTGGACCGCGACGATGCCGGTCTCCAGGTTCGCGCCCTCGTCCAGCGCGACATAGGAGGACGGCGCCGGCGGCAGGTAATCCTCGGTGAAGGCGATGACCTGCTTGCGTTCCTCGTTGATGCTCATCGCCGCCATGATCGCGTCATAGTTCGACGAGACCAGGTTCGGGATGATCGAATCCCAGTCGTTCTTGACCCAGGTGCATTGCAACTCGGCCCGCTGGCACAGTTCGTTGCCCAGATCGACCTCGAAGCCGGCGACCTGGCCCTGGTCGTTGATGAAATTGTAGGGAGGATAGGCGCCCTCGGTGGCGATGCGCACCGTTTGCGCCATGCCCATGCCCGCGGTCAGCGCCAAGGCTGCGGCTGCAAGCGTCAGTTTCTTCATGTCCTTGCTCTCCTGTCGGTTCTTTCATTCGGCCATGGTGGCGCTCAGGAACTGGCGCAGCCGCTCGGACCGCGGCGCGCCGAAAAGCTGCGCCGGCGGTCCCTCTTCCTCGATCCGGCCCTGATGCAGGAAGACGACGTGATCGCTGACATCGGCCGCCAGCCGCATGTCATGGGTGACCAGCAGCATGGTGCGATGCTCGGCCGCCAGATCCTTGATGACGCGCACCACCTCCTGCTGCAATTCGGGGTCGAGCGCGCTGGTCGGTTCGTCCAGCAGCAGCGCCCTGGGCTCCATGCACAGCGCGCGGGCGATGGCGGCGCGCTGCTGCTGGCCGCCCGACAGCTGCGCCGGCCAGGCATCGGCCTTGTCGCCGATGCCGACCTTGGCCAGCAATTCGCGGGCCCGCGCCTCGACCTGGGCCGGGTTGCGCTTCAGCACATGGACCGGCGCCTCCATGACGTTTTGCAGGATGGTCATGTGCGACCACAGGTTGAACTGCTGGAACACCATGGACAGGTTGGTGCGCAGCCGCGTCACCTGCGCCCGGTCGGCAGGCACGCGGGCCAGTCCGGTGCCGCGCCATTTCACCGCCTCGCCTTCGAACAGAATCTCGCCCTGCTGGCTGTCCTCGAGCAGGTTGCAGCAGCGCAAGAGCGTCGACTTGCCCGAACCGGACGAGCCGATCAGGCTGATGACATGGCCGCGCGGCGCCGTCAGGCTGACGCCCCGGATGACCTGGAGCGGGCCATAGGCCTTGTGCAGATCGCGGATTTCTATCACCGGCACGCGGGTCGGATCTGCGGTCGGATCTGCGGCAGGATCGGGGGCCGTGACGGGCGCGGCCATGGTCGGTTCTGTCTGGCTCATGGGAATATGAGGCGATATTTGCTGCGCGATTGCAATGTTTTCGTCACTGGCCTTCCAGGCAGGGCGCAGGCATGGATCGCCGGCGCGGGGGGCGGCACAGGCGGGCCGGGGCGGGGCTGCGCGTTCACTTGCCCGACAGCCCCAGATCGTCCAGCGCCCTTTGCCGCGCCAAGGCCGAATCGCGGTCGTTCACGCCCAGAAGCCCGGCCACCAGCCGCACCAGCGATTCCTCGTCGGCGCTGCGGGCCCCGTCGGCATAGGCGATCTCCCACAGGGCGGCGACGATCTCCTGGCGCTCCTGCAGTTCCACGCGCTCCTTGATGATGCGGGTGAAGCGGACGGTGTCGGGCGCCTCGGCCTCGATCATCTCGGCTGCGGCGCGTCGCTCGGCCGCCTCGGCGGCGTCCAGCCCCCGGCGCCGGGCCAGAACCTGGTCGATGCGCTGCCGTTCAGCCGTGCCGTAATGGTCGTCGGTGCGCGCCAGCCGCACCAGCAGCGAGGCGATGGCGACCTCGGCATCCTGGCCGCTCAGATGCGGGGAATCAGGGCGGACGGCGAAAAGACGGCTCAGAAGATTGCGAAACATGGCCGGATATTAGGGTATTTTCGCGGCGCAACAATATCCCGCGCCAAATTTGTCAGGCAGATTCCCAGCCCTCGACGATGGCCAGATCGGCGATCGAGCAGGGCCGCCGCAGCGCCAGGGCCGCCTGGTATTCCGGGCTGTGATAACAGGCACGGGCGGTTGCCAGATCGGGAAACTCGATCACCACCGCGCGGGGGCGCATCTGGCCCTCGACCACCTCGAGCGCACCGCCGCGCACCAGGAAACGTGCGCCATACCTGGCGAAGGCGGCGGCATTGGCCTGGCGATAGGCTTCGTATGCGGCGGGGTCGTCGACCGTGACATGGCCGATCCAATAGGCTTTGGGCATGGCGTGTTCCTTGCGGCTGTTCCGTGCCGATCATGCCGCGCAAGGGCGCCGCCGCAAGCCCGATCCCGCCCTAGTAACGTTGCGGCACGTAAAGCTCGGGCGGCAGCACCTCGCGCTCGTAATCGGGGTTGAAGACCCGGTCGGGCAGGGTGATCTCGTCATGCGGCACCGGGCCATAGGGGATCATGGTCAGAAGATGGGCCATGCAGTTCAGCCGCGCCCGCTTCTTGTCGTTGCCGGGCACGATATACCAGGGGGCCTCGGGGATGTTGGTGCGCTCGAACATCTCTTCCTTGGCTTTGGTGTAATCCTCCCAGCGGATGCGCGATTGCAGGTCCATGGGCGACAGCTTCCACTGTTTCAGCGGGTCGTGGATGCGCATCAGGAAGCGCATCTGCTGTTCCTCGTCGGTGATCGAGAACCAGTATTTCACCAGCCGGATGCCGGAACGCACCAGCATGCGCTCGAACTCGGGCACGTCGTCGAAGAATTGCCGGACTTCGTCCTCGGTGGCGAAACCCATGACTCGCTCGACCCCGGCACGGTTGTACCAGCTGCGGTCGAACAGCACGATCTCGCCCCCGGCCGGCAGGTGCGGCACGTAGCGCTGGAAATACCATTGCGTCTTTTCGCGGTCCGAGGGCGCGGGCAGCGCCACGACGCGGGCGACGCGCGGGTTCAGCCGCTGGGTGATGCGCTTGATCGCGCCCCCCTTGCCGGCGCTGTCGCGGCCCTCGAAGATGACCACGACCTTTTCCTTGTGATGGGCCACCCAGTCCTGCAGCTTGATCAGTTCGGCCTGAAGCCGCAGCAGCTCGCGGAAATAATCGGCGCGCGGCATCTGGTCGGGATGGGTCTGGCGATAGATGCGGGCGATCTCCTGGGACAGGACCGCATCCTCCATCTCGATCTCGACATCCTCGTCGAGCGTGTCCTGAAGTTCGGCTTCAAGCCAGTCCTTGGGCGTCTGGTCCTGCATGGGGATCTCCTGCTGCGCTTGCCTGCGATCTAGCCTTGCAATGTGACAATCCGGTGTCGCTCCTCAGAACAGCGCCGCGCAGTCGCGGATGATGCCAAAGGCGAAGCCGCCGCCGCTGGCATCCGCCACCGTGCCGCACCAGCGCCCGTCGCTGGAAAACAGGCTCTTGCTGCCCCTGGGACGATAGGCGACGCGCTTGCCGGTCACGGTGAACAGGTTCAGCGTGCCCGAGCCGTTCGGGGCGTAATAGCCGACGACCGTGCCGTCCGCGGTGAAGATCACCCGCTTCTCATTGGCCGGATTGCGCGGCGAATTGGCATAGCGCGAGGCGCTGTTGGCCGGGCTTGCCGCCGAATTGGCGGCGGCATGCGGCGAGTTCGCCTGCCGCGAGGGCTGGTTCTGCGGCGCGCCCGGCCCAAGGTCGAAGGGCAGGCGCGTCTGGTCCAGCAGGAATAGCGGCGCATCCGCCAGCGCAGGCAGGGCGCAAAGCATCAGGGCGGCGAGCGGGGCAAGGCGCATGTCGGAACCGTTTCGTCTGGTTCCGACACTATGGCGCGGCGCGGCGGTTCAGACCAGCCGCTCGTTTTCCATCGCGGCGCGGACGAAGCCGGCGAACAGCGGCGCGGGCTGGAACGGCTTCGACTTCAGCTCGGGATGCGACTGCACGCCGATGAACCAGGGATGGTCGCGATATTCCACCACTTCCGGCAGCCGCCCGTCCGGCGACATGCCGGAAAAGCACAGCCCCGCCGCCTCCAGCTGGTCGCGGTATTTCGCATCCACCTCGTAGCGGTGGCGGTGGCGGTCCTCGATCTCCAGCGCGCCGTCATAGACTTCCGAGATCTTCGAGCCCGGCGTCAGCACCGCCGTATAGGCGCCCAGCCGCATGGTGCCGCCCTTGTCGTCGGTCAGCTTGCGCTGCACGGTGTAATTGCCCTGCACCCATTCCTTGAGGTGATAGACGACCGGGGTGAAGCGGGTCTTGCCGGCCTCGTGGTCGAACTCCTCGGAGCCGGCGTCGGGCATGCCGGCCAGGTTCCTGGCCGCCTCGATCACCGCCATCTGCATGCCCAGGCAGATGCCCAGATAGGGCACCTTCTTCTCGCGCGCGTATTTCGCCGCGGCCACCATGCCCTCGGTACCGCGCTCGCCGAAGCCGCCGGGCACGATGATGCCGTTATAGCCGTCCAAGAGATGCGCGCCTTCGCCCTCCAGCTTCTCGCTGTCCACCCAATCGGCACGCACGCGGACGCGATTGGCCATGCCGCCATGGGTCAGCGCCTCGGCGATGGATTTGTAGGCGTCTTCCAGCTGGGTATATTTGCCGACCACGGCGATGCGGACCTGGCCCTCGGCATTCTCCAGCCGGTCCATGACATCCTCCCAGCGCGTCAGGTCGGGACGCGGCGCGGGGCTGATCTGGAAGGCGTCCAGCACCGCCTGGTCCAGGCCGGCGCGGTGATAGGCCAAGGGCGCCTCGTAGATCGACTTCAGGTCATAGGCCGGGATCACCGCATCGGGGCGGACGTTGCAGAACAGCGCGATCTTGGCGCGTTCCTTTTCCGGGATCGGCTGCTCGCTGCGGCAGACCAGCACGTCCGGGGCGATGCCGATCGAGCGCAGTTCCTTGACCGAATGCTGGGTCGGCTTGGTCTTCAGTTCGCCGCTTGCGGCCAACCAGGGCAGCAGCGTCAGATGCACGAAGATGCATTGCCCGCGCGGGCGTTCCTGGGCGAATTGCCGGATCGCCTCGAAGAAGGGCAGCCCCTCGATATCGCCCACCGTGCCGCCGATCTCGCAAAGCATGAAATCGACCTCGGCCTCGCCCACGGCCAGGAAGTCCTTGATCTCGTTGGTGACGTGGGGAATGACCTGGATGGTCTTGCCCAGATAGGCGCCGCGGCGCTCCTTTTCCAGCACGTTGGAATAGATCCGCCCCGACGAAACCGAGTCGGTCTTGCGCGCCGAGACGCCGGTGAAACGCTCGTAATGGCCCAGGTCCAGGTCGGTCTCGGCACCGTCGTCGGTCACGAAGACCTCGCCATGCTCGAAGGGGCTCATGGTGCCCGGATCGACGTTCAGATAGGGGTCGAGCTTGCGCAGCCGGACGGTGAAGCCGCGCGCCTGCAACAGCGCCCCCAGCGCCGCCGAGGCCAGCCCCTTGCCGAGCGAAGAAACCACGCCGCCGGTGATGAAGATGTAACGCGCCATCGAGGGGCCCCCGTGAGTAATCCAATAAGAGATCGCGGCCCGAATCTGGGCGGTTTCACGGGACTCGAGTCATATCCGATTTGTCCCGTGGCCGCAACGGACCGCAAGTTGTTGTAAGGGGCGCCGGATGCGCCCCCAAGTTCTGGTGTCAGTTGTTGGCCGGTGCCGGGCTTTCCTGCGCGGGTTCCCCGGCAGCAGGCGGCGTCACCGGCGCGGTCGCGGGCGCGCTGCTGTCTTCGGCGGGCGCAGCGGGCGCCTGGGCCGGGGTTTCGGCCGCGGGAGCCGTTGCGGGGGCCGGCGGCGCCACCGGCTGGCCGGCGCCCGGAACCACGGGCTGGCCCGCGCCGGGCGGCGGGGTATAGTCGCCGATGCCGGGCAGGCTGGTCGCCGGGGCCTGCTGGGTGCCGCCCAGGTTCAGCTGGTCCACGATCGAGCCGCTGGAGGCGTTCTGCGCGGCGATCAGGGTCAGCGTCATCGAGGTGATGATGAAGCCGATGGCGAAGATCCAAGTCAGGCGCGACAGCGCATTGGCCGCCTGGCGGCCGGTCATGACGCCGCCTCCGCCGCCGCCCATGCCAAGGCCGCCGCCTTCGGACCGCTGCAACAGCACCACCCCGATCAGCAGCACGGCGAGGATCAGATGCACGGTAAGAACGACGTTTTCCACCACGGGGCCTTTCATTCAGCGACGCGCCTATCTAGTCACCAAGGCGCGGATTGGCAAGCGGGGGCGGGCATGGGCGCGTTGATGATCCAGGGGACCGGGTCGAATGTGGGAAAATCCCTGCTGGTGGCGGGGCTGTGCCGGGCGGCGCTGCGGCGCGGGATCAATGTCGCGCCCTTCAAGCCGCAGAACATGTCGAACAATGCCGCCGTGACCCCGGACGGGGGCGAGATCGGCCGGGCGCAGGCGCTGCAGGCGCGGGCGGCGGGGCTGGCGCCCTCGGTCCACATGAACCCGGTGCTGCTGAAACCCGAGACCGACCGCGCCGCGCAGGTGGTGGTGCAGGGCCGCGGGGGGGGGGGGGG
>NZ_JBGOSN010000001.1:48383-135706 GCF_046335115.1 Paracoccus sp. P2
GCGCCGCGGCGCGGGCCGCCGCGGCGGATTACGGGGCGCTCAAGGCGCGGCTGATGGGGGCGGTGCTGGACAGTTTCGCCCGGCTGCGCGCCGCGCATGAGCTGGTGCTGGTCGAGGGCGCGGGCAGCCCGGCCGAGGTCAACCTGCGCGCCCGCGACATCGCCAATATGGGATTCGCCCGCGCCGCCGATGTTCCGGTGGTGCTGGCCGGCGACATCGACCGCGGCGGGGTGATCGCGCAGATCGTCGGCACCCAGGCGGTGATCGACCCGGCGGATGCGGCGATGATCCGCGGCTTCGTCATCAACCGCTTTCGCGGCGATCCCTCGCTGTTCGATGCCGGCCGCGCCTTCATCGCCGAGTGCACCGGCTGGCCGGACCTGGGGCTGGTGCCGTGGTTCCCGGATGCCGCGCTTTTGCCGGCCGAGGATGCGGTGGACCTGCGCCGCGCCCTGGGCTCGGGCGGGCTGCATGTTGCCTGCCCCATGCTGTCGCGGATCGCGAATTTCGACGATCTCGACCCGCTGGCGGCCGAGCCGGGGGTGCGGCTCAGCATGGTGCCGCCCGGACGGGCGCTGCCGGGCGATGCCGACCTGGTGGTCCTGCCGGGCACGAAATCGACGCGGGGCGACCTGGCCTTCCTGCGCCAGCAGGGCTGGGACATCGACCTTTTCGCGCATCTGCGGCGCGGCGGGCGGGTGCTGGGCATCTGCGGCGGCTATCAGATGCTGGGCCGCTGGATCCACGACCCCGAGGGCCATGACGGCGACCCCGGCAGCACCCCCGGCCTGGGCCTGCTGGAGGTCGAGACCCGCATGGCGCCCGACAAGCGCCTGACGCGGGCCCAAGGCACCGCGCTCGGCCAGCCGGTCGAGGGCTATGAGATCCACATGGGCCGCACCGAGGGGCCCGACTGCGCCCGCCCCTTTGCCCATATCCCCGAGCCGGACGGCGCCACCAGCCCCGACGGGCGCGTCGCCGGCACCTATCTGCACGGGCTGTTCTCGGGCGATGCGTTCCGCGCCGCCTGGCTCGGGCAGTTCGGCGCGGCCTCGGCGCTGGATTACGGCGCGGGGGTCGAGGCGGTGCTGGACCGGCTGGCCGCGCATCTCGAGACGCATCTGGACATCGACCGGCTTTTCGCGCTGGCGCGCTAGGGACCGGATTTTCGCACTGGCGCGCGAGGGGCCGGCCCCTTGCGCCGGCGCGGCTAGAGGGTTTGCGCCAGGATGCGCTCGGCCTCGGCCAGGCAGGGGGTCAGGCGGGCGCGGTCCTCGCCGGGAAAGAAGCGGGCGCGTACGGCGGTGGGCATCGGCGCCGGCTCGGCGATGACCACCTGGGGGCCCAGCGATACGTTCTCGGCCTGCCAGCTTTGCGCCAGGGCGATCTGCCCGGCCTTGGTGGCGCCATAGCTGCCGAAGAACTTCTG
Source organism: Paracoccus sp. P2 (assembly GCF_046335115.1). Classification (NCBI taxonomy): domain Bacteria; kingdom Pseudomonadati; phylum Pseudomonadota; class Alphaproteobacteria; order Rhodobacterales; family Paracoccaceae; genus Paracoccus; species Paracoccus sp. P2. The sequence continues at coordinate 49,813 of NZ_JBGOSN010000001.1, forward strand.
CCCGGCGCGCTTGTCGTCAAAGAACAGCGCCGTGCCCTTGCGGGCGCGCAGCAGCGGTTCGATCAGGTTGATCAGCCCGCGCGTGGCGACGATGTTCAGGTCGACCGATTTCTGGAAATCCTTGGCATCGATATGGCCGGCCGGCGACAGCGGCGCGGCATGGATCGCCGTATGCGCCCAAAGATCCAGCCCGCCCCAGCGTTCCATCACCGCCCGGACCATCTGCACCATGGCCTGCGGTTCGCCCACATCCATCGGCGCCAGCGTGGCCGAACCGCCGGCCTTGCGGATGCGGTCGTCCAGTTCCTCAAGCGCGCCGGTGGTGCGGGCGACGGCCAGGATATGCCAGCCGCGCGCGGCAAGGGTTTCGGCCAAAGCGGCGCCAAGGCCGCGCGATGCGCCGGTGATCAGCGCGATTTTGTCATGCTCGGTCATGGTGCCGATTTCGCACCGGCCGCGGCGCCGCGCAAGCCCCTTGCGGCGGGGCTGCCGGCAACTGCGTCACATTGACCTTGTCGACCGTGCGGCCGCCTGCGGAGGCCTTCAGTCGGGCTGCTGCAGCTTGGCCAGGGCCGACTGGCACATGCCCAGGCCCAGCCAGCGGCAACCGTTGCAGATCCGCTCCAGATCCCTGGGCTGCAGCCGTGCCGCGGCGCGGGCCTGGGCCTCGGCCCAGGTCATGCGCTGGCCGGGGCGGATGTCCAGCGCCGCGGCATGGCGCCGGTCCAGCCGGCCGATCCGGTCGTCCGCGGCGCAGCCCATGCCGCGCCGCGACGGGCAGGGGGCGCAGATCGAATCGGCCATGACGGTAAAGACCACCGGCACCTGCGGATCGGCGCGCAGCCGGCCCAGGACGACGGCGTTCATGTTCCGGGTGAACTCGGGCGAATAGCCGCGTCCCTGCCAGCCGATCGAGCAAAGCACGTGATGGGGGCGCAGCAGAACGGCCCCGGCACTGGTCCGGGGCCGATCCTGATCCTGGTGGGGCGCGCTCAGCGGGCGTCCAGCGGCTTGTAGTCGCGCCGCGGCGAGCCGACATAAAGCTGGCGCGGGCGGCCGATCTTGTTCTGCGGATCGGCGATCATCTCCTTCCACTGCGAGATCCAGCCGACGGTGCGCGACAGCGCGAAGATCGGCGTGAACATCGAGGTCGGGAAGCCCATGGCTTCCAGAATGATGCCCGAGTAAAAATCGACGTTGGGATAGAGCTTCTTCGAGACGAAATACTCGTCCTCCAGCGCGATCTTCTCCAGCTCCTTGGCGACCTGCAGCGTCGGATTGTTGTGGACGCCCAGCAGGTCCAGCACCTCGTCGGCCGATTCCTTCATCACCTTGGCGCGCGGGTCGAAGTTCTTGTAGACGCGGTGGCCAAAGCCCATCAGGCGGAACGGATCGTTCTTGTCCTTGGCGCGGGCGATGAATTCCGGGATGCGCTCGACCGAGCCGATCTCGCGCAGCATCTCCAGGCAGGCCTGGTTGGCGCCGCCATGCGCCGGGCCCCAGAGGCAGGCGATGCCGGCGGCGATGCAGGCGAAGGGGTTCGCCCCCGAGGAGCCGGCCAGCCGTACGGTCGAGGTCGAGGCGTTCTGCTCGTGATCGGCGTGCAGCGTGAAGATGCGGTCCATGGCGCGGGCCAGGGCCGGATCGACGTGATAGGGCTCGGCCGGGACCGAGAAGCACATGTGCAGGAAGTTGCTGGCGTAATCCAGTTCGTTACGCGGATAGACGAAGGGCTGGCCCAGCGAATACTTGTAGGCCATGGCGGCGATGGTCGGCACCTTGGCGATCAGCCGGATCGAGGCGATCTCGCGCTGCACCGGGTCGTTGATGTCGATCGAATCGTGATAGAAGGCCGACATCGCCCCCACGACGCCCACCATGGTCGCCATCGGATGGCTGTCCCGGCGGAAGCCGCGGAAGAAATAGTGCATCTGTTCATGCACCATGGTGTGGCGGGTGATCCGGGTCTCGAAATCGACCAGCTGGTCCTTGTTGGGCAGTTCGCCGTAGAGCAGCAGGTAGCAGACCTCGAGGTAATGCGATTCCGAGGCCAGTTGCTCGATGGGATAGCCGCGATACCACAGCTCGCCCTTGTCCCCGTCGATATAGGTGATGGTCGAATCGCAGGACGCGGTCGAGGTAAAGCCGGGGTCATAGGTGAAAACGCCCGCCTCGCCGTAGAGCTTGCGGATGTCGACGACATCCGGGCCCGCGGTCGGGGACAGGACCGCGAGGTCGTAATCCTTGCCCGCCAGATGCAGTCTTGCGGCTTTCTGTTCTGCCATTCCCAGTTCCTTTCACCTGTCTCCGGCCCGCGGGCCGGGTGATGGGTGCGGGTCTCAGCCCGCTTGATCCTGCAGCCGGGCCACCGTTTCGCCGCGGCCAAGCGCCAACATCATGTCGAACACGCTGGGGGTGGAACTGCGCCCGGCCAGCGCCGCGCGAAGCGGCGCCGCGACCTTGCCCAGCCCCAGCCCGTGCGACTCGCCAATCCGCTTGACGGCCGCCTCGAGTTCGTTGCGATCCCAGCTAGCATTCTGCACCGCGGCAGTCAATTCAGTCAGTATACCACGGGATACAGTATCCAGCGCCGCCGCCGCCTTTTCCTCGACCGCGACCGGCCGGTCGATCAGCGCGAAATGCGCCTGGTCGAGCAGCGCGGGCAGGGTCTTGGCCTTGGCCTTCAGCGCCTCCAGTGCCGGAAGCAGCCGGGCGGTCTGGGTCTGGGACAGGGGCGGCGCACCGGTCGCGGTGCGGAAAGCCGCGATTTCCTCCAGCAATTCGGCATCGCCCATCCGGGCGATATGCCAACCGCTGACATGTTCCAGCTTCTTGAAATCCAGCCGGGCCGGGGCCTTGCCGATGCCGTCCAGGTCGAACCAGGCCATTGCCTGGGCGTCGTCGAACAACTCGTCGTCGCCATGGCTCCAGCCCAGCCGCGCCAGGTAGTTGCGCATCGCCGCCGCCGGATAGCCCATGGCGGCATATTCGTGCAGGCCGACCGCGCCATGGCGCTTGGACAGCTTTTTCCCGTCCGGCCCGTGGATCAGCGGGATATGGGCAAAGACCGGGATGTCCCAGCCCATCGCCTGATAGATCTGGATCTGCCGCGCGGCATTGGTCAGGTGGTCGTCGCCCCGGATCACATGTGTCACGCCCATGTCGTGATCGTCCACCACCACCGCCAGCATATAGGTCGGCGTCCCGTCCGAGCGCAGCAGAACCATGTCGTCCAGCTGCGCATTGCCGAAGGTCACCTCGCCCTGCACGGCATCGCGCACCACCGTCTCGCCGTCGCGCGGCGCTTTCAGCCGGATCGCATAGGGCCCTTCGGGCAGGCTGGCCGGATCGGCGTCGCGCCAAGGCGACAGGAACAGGGTCGAGCGCCCCTCGGCCCTGGCTTGTTCGCGGAAGGCCTCGATCTCCTCGGCGGTCGAGAAGCATTTATAGGCGGTGCCGTTCTCCAGCATGGCGCGGGCGATTTCGGCATGGCGGGCGATTCCGGCGAACTGGCTGACCGGCTCGCCGTCCCAGTCCAGGCCCAGCCAGCGCAGGCCCTGCAGGATCGCCTCGGTCGCCTCGGGGGTCGAGCGGGCGCGGTCGGTGTCCTCGATCCGCAGCAGGAATTTTCCGTCCCGCCCGCGGGCATAGAGCCAGTTGAAGAGCGCGGTCCGCGCGCCCCCGATATGCAGGTAGCCGGTGGGCGAGGGCGCGAAGCGGGTCACGACGGGGCGGGAATCAGTCATCAGCGGTCCGGTCAGTTTCAGAAAACGGGGCCATCGGCCATGCCCGTTAATCCTTTCGAAAGGTCGGCATGCCAATCTTGGCGCCACAGATAAGCAAGTGGCACGGCAAGGACAAGTTTTGGTGACGGAATCGGTGAATGCTTTGCAAAGGCGGCTGCCGGCCCTTGCGCCGGCCGGCATGCGGCATGCGGCGGCCGGGCCGCGACCCCCGGTCGGCATTCGCGCGGGGCTGCTGCCCTGGATGCCTTTCTGGCTCTCGCTGGGCATCGGCGGCTGGTTCCTGTTGCCGCGCGAACCGGGACCGGGCTTCTATGCCGGGCTGGCCCTGGCGGGCCTGGCATGCCTGCTGCTGCCGGGCGGGGCGATGCGGCTGGCCGCGACCGGCGGGCTGGGCTGGGCCTGGGCGGACCGGCTGCGGCTGGCCGCTTTCGCATTGCTCCTGGTTCTTCTCGGGGCGGGACTGGCGGGCGGCAGGGCGCATCTGGTCGCCGCCCCGGTCCTGGATTTCCGCTATTACGGGCCGGTCGAGGGGCGGGTCGTGGGCATCGACCGCTCGTCGCGCGACCGGATGCGGCTGCTGCTCGATCAGGTCACCCTGCACGAGGTCGCGCCCGCCCGCACCCCGGCGCGGGTGCGGATCTCGCTGATGAGCCCGCAGGACCTGCCGGTGCCCGGCCAGCGCGTGATGCTGACGGCGCATCTGGGGCCGCCCGCCGGCCCTGCCGAGCCGGGCGGCTTCGACTTCCGCCGCCTCGCCTGGTTCGAGCGCCTGGGCGCGGTGGGCTATGCCCGCGCGCCGGTCATGACGGTCGAGCCGCCGGCCGATGGCGGGATGCTGGCGCTGCACCGCATCCGCATGTCCCTGTCCCAGGCCATGCAGGAGCGGATCGGCGGCCAGGCGGGCGCGGTCTCGGCCGCGCTGATGACCGGCGACCGTTCCGGCATCGCCGAGGCGACCAACCAGATCATGCGCGATTCGAATCTTTACCACATCGTGTCGATCTCGGGCCTGCACATGAGCATGCTGGCCGGCTTCGTCTATGCCGCGTTGCGGCTGGGCGTCGTGGCGGCGCAGGGGCTGGGCGGCATCCGGGCGGTGCCGGTCCACAAGCTGGCGGCGGTGGGGGCGCTTTGCGCCTCGGCGCTGTATCTGTGGCTTTCTGGCGGCGGCGTCGCGACCGAGCGCGCCTTCATCATGGTGGCGGTGATGCTGCTTGCGATCATCGCCGACCGGCGCGCCGTGTCGCTGCGCACCGTCGCTGTCGCCGCCGGCATCGTGCTGGTGCTGAACCCCGAGGCGCTGACCGAGGCCGGCTTCCAGATGAGCTTTGCCGCCACGGTCGCGCTGATCCTGATGCAGGATCCCTGGACGAGGCTGTCGCCGCGGCTGCCCTGGTGGGCCCGGCCGGTCTTGATGCTGTTTCTGTCCTCCTTCGTGGCCGGCATGGTGACGGCGCCCATCGCCGCGGCGCATTTCGGGCGGATGACGCAATACGGCCTGCTGGCCAACATGCTGGTCGTGCCCGTCGTCGGCACGCTGGTGATGCCGGGCGGCGTCTTCGCGGCGCTGCTGGCGCCGTTGGGCTTTGCGCAGCCGGCCCTTTGGCTGATGGGGCTGGGGACCGGCTGGATGCTGGCGGTCGCGCAATGGATCTCGGATCTGGAGGGCGCGGTCACGCTGCTACCCGTCGCGCCGCGCACCGTCCTGCCGCTGATGGCCGTGGGCGCCATGCTGCTTCTGCCCGGCGCGGGGGCCGCGGGGGCAGGAGGTCCGGCGCTGCTGGTTCTGCGCCGGGGCATGGGCATCGCCCTGCTGGCGGCGGCCGGCCTGCTCTGGCTGGGCGCGAAACGTCCCGATGTCCTGGTTTCGGGGCAAGGCGACGCGGTGGCGGTGCTGACCCCGGCGGGCAGGGTGCCCTCCAAGCCGGCCGGCGGCAGCTTCGCGGTGGAGAGCTGGCTCAAGGCCGATGGCGATGCCGCCGATCAGGCAGGCGCCGCCACGCGCCCGCTGTGGCAGGGGGCGCCTTCCAACCGCATGGTGGAGCTCGATCGGGCCGGCGCCCGGCTTCGCATCCGCCACCTGACCGGCAAGGCGGCGCGCCAGGATGCCCGAGGCTTTTGCCGCGAGGGCGGCATCCTGGTCGCGAATGTCGCCCTTGTCCCAGGCCGGGGTGCCCCGGGCCCATGCCTGGTCCTTGACCCGCCATATCTCGGGAAACACGGTGCAATAGCGGTATATCTGCAAGCCTCCGGCCCGAAATACGTTTCCGTCGACCGGCCCGGCTTCCGCCGGCTCTGGCACTGACGCAATCCGCACGGAGTCCAAGAAATGCATGCTTTGGTCAATCGCTGCATCGAGGCGTTCCTGCGCAACAGCTATGGCAGCGCGACCTGGCAGCAGGTCGCGGCCGAGGTCGATGTCCACCCCGACGGTTTCCTGACCTGGGGCAGCAGTCCGGACAGCGTCACCCGCTCCATCGTGATCGCCTCGGCCCGACGGCTCGACAAATCGGTCGGCGAACTGCTCGAAGATGTCGGTTCCTGGCTGAGCCGGCAGGAGCAGATCCGCAGGCTGCTGCGCTTCGGCGGCTCGAACTTCCAGGAATTCGTCGAATCCCTGCGGGAATTACCGGGCCGCATCCAGCTGGTGATCCCGGACCTGGCGTTTCCCGGATTCGCGGTCCTGTCCGACGCGCCTGGACATTACCGAATCATCGCCCGGCCGCACCAGCCGGGCCTGATGCGTGTGCTGGCCGGCATGCTGCGGGTCATGGCGGATGATTATGGCGCGCTCGCCGTCATTTCGGTCGTCCGGAATCGCATCGACATAGATGTCGTCCTGCCCGACTATTCCAGCAAGCGGGGCTTCGAACTTTCTCCGAAACGCGTGCAGCCTTGAAGGACGCCGTGGTGGATATGCGCAACCTGTCGGAGCTGATGCCCATGCATCTCATGGTGGATCGCGCCGGCGTCATGGTGTCGCGGGGCAAGACGCTTGCCAAGGTATTGGGCCGGGCGTCACGCCTGGAGGATGCCTTCATCCCCGCCGACAATCTTGGCCACCGCATCCGCTTCGAGGAGCTGTTTTCCCAGCTCGGCGGCGGCAAGAGGGTATTCCTGCAACTGCGGCACCATCGCGATGTGTCCCTGCGCGGCCATGGCCTGCATGTGTCGCCGGACATCGCCATGCTCAATCTGGGCTTCGGGATTTATCTGTCTGCGGCGGTACAAAAATTCGGCCTGACCGATTCCGATTTCCCGCCCTCCGACCTGGCCATGGAATTCCTGTTCCTGCACGAGGCGAACCGTGCCGCGCTGCTGGAACTGTCGCGCATCAACACGAGCCTGGAAGGTGCCCGGCAAAGTGCGCAGATCCTGTCCATCACCGATCCCCTGACCGGGCTGCTGAACCGGCGCGGCTTCGATGTCGTGTTTTCAAGGGCATTCGACGCGCGGGCGCGAAATCCCTTTGCGCTGGTCCATCTGGACCTGGATCATTTCAAGCAGGTCAATGACCGGTTCGGCCATGCCGCCGGCGACCGTGTTCTGGTCGAGGTGGCGTCGGTACTGGCCTCTGGCGTGCGCTCTGGCGACAGGGTTTGCCGCATCGGCGGGGACGAGTTCCTGATCCTGATCTTTTCCGAAAGACCGAAGGAGGATTCGATGACGGTTTGCACCAGGATGATCCATCAGATCATGTCGGCGAAAACCTGTCCGTGCAGGATTACGGCCAGCATGGGCGTCGCGGTTTCCGACAGCAGGCGCGTTTCCCGGCAGCAGCATCTTTACGAAATGGCGGATGCGGCGCTTTACCAGGCCAAGCTGGCCGGCAAGGGCAGGGTGGTCCTGTGGGCCGATCCCGGTTCATGAGCTGCGCCGCGAAAGCGCATGCCGAAGAACCGGGAAAGAGGCGGTGCAGATGACCCCGTTGCAGCCATGCCGCATATTCAGGTCCGCGCGCGGCCCCGTCCCGTGATCCGGTCGGCCAGCGCGCCGTCGCCGCTGCTGCGCGATGCGGCGAAAATGTCCCCGGCATTCTGGCGGCGGCGCGGCGTGAACGCGGGGGCGCAGGGCGAGATCGCACGGCGATGCGCAACCATGAGGTTTTCCGCGCGCGCTTTGCTGGCTACTGTGCGCCGAAACGAGTCGGGGGTTGCGGGTATGCAGGTCGTCTTTCATTGCGGGGTCCACGGAACGGACCTCTATCGCATGGTCAAGACCTTGTTGCAGAATCGCGACTGGCTGCTGCGCAACGGAATCGAGCCCGTGACCCCGAACCGGCATGGCGAGATCTTCAACGAGGCGCTGAGCGCCTTGCGGGGCGGCCCCGCCACGCCGGCGATGGAACAGGTGATGCTGGATGCGATCCTGGATTCGGACGATCCGCGCCGCATCATCTGCAGCACCCCCAGCTTTCTCGGCCGGGCGGTGCGCGCCATCTCGCCCGAGGGGCTTTACGTCACCGCCGGCCAGAAGATGGCGGCGCTGGCCAACCTGTTTCCCAGCGCCGAGGTCGAGTTCTTCATGGCGCTGAAGAATCCGGCTACGCTGATTTCGTTCATCCTGTCGCAGGAGGGCGGCGGCAGCTATGCCGAGCTGATGGAAGGGGTCGATCCCGAGGCGCTGCGCTGGGCCCCGGCCTTGCGGCGCATCCAGGCCGCGCTGCCCGGCCGGCGCCTGGTGGTCTGGTGCCACGAGGACACCTCGCTGATCTGGCCCGAGGTGGTGCGCCGTATCGCGACCATGCCCGCCGACGTGCCGCTCAAGGCCGGGTTGCAGATCCTGGGCGACATCCTGCACCCTGACGGCATTCGCATGGTCCGCGACGCGCTGGCGCAGGAAGAGCGGCTGACCGTCGCAAGCCGCCGCCGCATCTTTGCCGCCGCCCTGGAGGCCCATGGCCAGTCCGAGCAGATCGAGGTGGAACTGAACCTGCCCGGCTGGACGCAACAACTGGTCGATCGCATCACCGCAGCCTATGACGCCGACATGGCCGAGATCGCCGCCTTGCCTGGAATCGAATTCCTTACGCCCTGAACCGCGCGTCGGGCGGCGGTCCGGAAGGGAGCGGCGGCGGGGCGGCACCCTCGGGCCCGCAGGATGTCGCGGCACGGCCTGCCGGAATCGGCTCGGCCGGCCGCAATGAAAAGCAAGGCTCTTCCTTCGCCCCTGCCGGGCACGGCGGGGGCGGTGCCATTGGCGCTTCCTGTGCAAACGGCCTGGAAACGGCGGGTTGCCCGCATGGCGCGGCGGGCCTTTGCCGGTGCGAAAGGGCGGCGCGTCTTGCCCGGCGGTGCAGGGCGTGCCTCCCCATGGGTTTTGCCGGCGCGATTTCTCATATAAAAGTGGAAAATCAATCATTCATTACAATCCCTGCGTGTTTCACCAATGCAAAGCCCGCATTGAAAACCGCGTCGGCGGAGCGGCGTTTCAACCGCTGAAGAAAGCTTTTCCCATTGCTGGCAACGCGCTTCATGGCCAAAGTTAATCACCTTGACCTCACGTAAAGCGCGCGGTTTGCGCGTGATGCATTGATCCTTTGTGGTTCCTGGCAATAATGTTTCAAAGTCACCGGTTATGGTGCAATTTAATCTAAGATGTTTTTGGAAAGAGTTTGGTGTAAAATGGAAATGCTGAATGATATCGAGGTCATCCTGGCGGCACGTTCCGCGCAGGAGGTCTGGCAGCATTATGCTGCGCGCCTTGCCGACCTGGGTTTCCCCAACATTTCCTATCACGCGGTGCGGATTCTGGAGGCCTCTTGCGACCGGATGCTGGATGACGGGGTCTTGCTGTCCAGCTATCCGCCGCGCCTGATGCAGGAGCTTGCCGGGCTGGATCTGCTTGAAAGCATGCCGATGCGTCGCTGGCTGGCGCAGAACGGGGGCAGCGAAAGCTGGGACTGGATGCGGCGGCTTCGCCTGGCCGGGCGGCTGACGCCGCAGGAAGAGCATGCGATGGAGGTTTTCGCCCGCTACGGCCATGTCGCGGGCTATGCGGTCGGCATGGGCGACGATGTGGAACGGGTCCGGGCCGGGGTGATCCTCGGCGGCGTGATCGGCATGTGCCAGGACCGGCTGGACGCGCTTTGGGCGCAGCACGGCCGGCAGGTCGAGGCGCTGAGCCGGCTGACGCATCTGCGCATCTCGACCCTGCCCTGTGCCGAGCAGCAATGCGTGCTGACCCTGCGCCAGCGTGAGGTGCTGGAATGCATCTCGGTCGGCCGCACCACCCAGGAAATCGCCGATATCCTGGATGTGACGCCAGCCACGGTGGAAAAGCATCTGCGGCTGGCGCGCAAGGCGCTGGGGGCCAAGACCACGGCGCAGGCGATCCTGCTGGCCGCCAGGCGCAGGCAGATCTTCAACTCTGCTGCCGCACCGCATGGCCCCGGTCTGGGCGGGCATCCCCCGCCTTCCGAAGCCGGCGTGCCGAGGCAGTCGGCGGGCGCACAGATCTGCGCCGGCTGAGGCTTTGCGGCCGGATACCGGCGCGGAATGCGAAACGCCGGCCCAGGGGGCCGGCGCTCGCAATCCGGATCAGGCGAGGGTCAGGCGCCGGCGCGGGTCTTGGCGACCTCGGCGGCGAAATCCTCTTCCTTCTTCTCGATGCCTTCGCCGACCACGACGCGGGCATAGCCGGTCACTTCGACTCCGGCCTCTTGTGCGGCCTGGGCCACGGTCACGTCGGGGTTGATGACGAATTTCTGACCGAGCAAGGTCACCTCCTCGAAGAATTTCTTCATCCGGCCCTCGATCATCTTCTCGATCACCGCCTCGGGCTTGCCCGATTCGCGGGCCTGCTCGGTCAGCACCGACTTCTCGCGCTCGACCAGCGAGGGGTCCAGGTCGGCTTCCGACAGCGAGGCCGGGTTGGTCGCCGCGATATGCATGGCGATCTGCTTGCCGATCTCCTGCGCCTTGGCGGCATCGCCCTTCAGCGCGACCAGCACGCCGATCTTGCCCATGCCCTCGGCGGCGGCGTTATGCACGTAGGAGACGATGGTGTCGCCCTCCAGCGCGTGCATGCGGCGCAGGGTCATGTTCTCGCCGATGCGGGCGATGGCGTCGGTCAGCACCTCCTCGACCGGGCGGCCGTTCAGGTGGGTGGCCTTCAGCACCTCGACATCGGTGGCGGCGTCCAGCGCGACATTGGTGATCTCGCGGACGAGCTGCTGGAAATCGGCGTTCTTGGCGACGAAGTCGGTTTCCGAGTTCAGTTCGACGGCGACCCCGCGGCCGGCGCGGACGGCGACGCCCACCAGGCCCTCGGCGGCGACGCGGCCCGATTTCTTGGCGGCCTTGGCCAGGCCCTTGGTGCGCAGCCAGTCGATAGCGGCTTCCATGTCGCCATTGGTTTCGGTCAGCGCCTTCTTGGCGTCCATCATGCCCGCGCCGGTGGTTTCGCGCAGGTCTTTCACCATAGCAGCGGTGATAGCCATCGAGAGTCTCCTTGCTTTTCAATGCGTCAGGCGGGGTTTATCCCCGCCTGATGAATGTTCCGTAAACCTGTCGCGGCCCGCACCGGGCCCTGTCCGATCAGGCTTCGGCGGCTTCTTCAGCGGTCTCGCCGGCCAGCTCTTCCTCGACGCTGGCTTCCAGCGCGCCAAGGTCCACGCCGGCGGCGCCCATCTGGGCGGTCATGCCGTCCAGCGCGGCGCGGCTGACCAGGTCGCAGTAAAGCGCGATGGCACGGGCGGCGTCGTCGTTGCCGGGGATGACATAGTCCACGCCCTTGGGTGAGCAGTTGGTATCGACCACGGCCACGACCGGGATGCCCAGCTTCTTCGCCTCGGCGATGGCCAGGTCTTCCTTGTTCACGTCGATGACGAACAGCAGGTCGGGCAGGCCGCCCATCTCGCGGATACCGCCCAGCGAGGCTTGCAGCTTGGCCTGCTCGCGTTCCATCTGCAGCCGTTCCTTCTTGGTCAGACCCTCGGCGCCCGAGCCCAGGGTCTCGTCCAGGGCCTTCAGGCGCTGGATCGACTGCGAGACGGTCTTCCAGTTGGTCAGCGTGCCGCCCAGCCAGCGGTGGTTCATGTAATACTGCGCCGATTTCTCGGCGGCTTCGGCGACGGCCTTCTGCGCCTGGCGCTTGGTGCCGACGAACAGCACGCGGCCGCCCTTGGCGACGGTGTCGCGCACGACCTGCAGCGCCGCGTCCAGCATCGGCACGGTCTGGGTCAGGTCGACGATGTGAATGCCGTTGCGTTCACCATAGATGAACTCGGCCATGCGGGGGTTCCAGCGCTGGGTCTGGTGGCCGTAATGAACGCCAGCTTCAAGCAGCTGACGCATGGAGAATTCGGGAAGCGCCATGTCCATGTCCTTTCCGGTTTGCGCCTTGGCGGGGTTTTCAGGGGCTTGCCCCAACCGGTGGACCGTCGAAGGATGTCTCCCTCCGGGGCCCGACCCCGCCTGTGAAGTGCGCGCGAAATAGTCCTTTTCCACCTGGAATGCAAGCCCCGGCGGCAGGAAATGGGCCGGTTTTGCCGCAATCGGGCCGGCCGGCTTTCCGCCCCGCGTCAACTGCGGATTAATCTTTCTGCGCGATGCTGCGCAAAACCGGTTGAATCGGAGGGGCGGATGATCGTTGCGGACGCAAGGGGGCGGCAAGGCCCGGTGGCTTGGGGGCGGGAATGGCGCTGACGGTGCTGGTCCAGCATTCCCGCAGCGAATTGCGCGAAGCCGCGGCCGCCGCGCTGGAGGCGGCGGGAATGGCGGTGCGGCGATCCTGCGACGGGGCCGAGGGCCTGGCGCTGCTCCGGTCCGCTTCCGTCGATGTGATCCTGACCGGTATCAACATGCGGCGGGTCTGCGGTTTCGGCTTCATCGAGGCGGTGCGGCGCCAGGCCCGCCTGCGCGATATCCCGATCCTCGTCATGGCGGTCTCGGCCACGCCGCAGCTCAAGGCCCGCGCCCGCCATGCCGGGGCGGCGGGATGGCTGCCCCATCCGCCCGATCCGGCGCGGCTGGTCGAGACGGTGCGCACCGTCGCCGCCATCGGCGGCCCTCCCGTCGCATGATTGCGCCACAGGGGGGGCGGGAACACCGGGCCGGAAGGCGTGCCCCACCCGTTGTCCATGGGACGCATCCCCTGCCGGGCTCCATCTGGTTCGGGACGGGGCGATCCTGGGCCGGGGGGACGCCGCGGCCTCGGCGATCCTGCCCGACGCCAAGCGGCTGGCTGAATTGCCGGCCGGCTTCCGGCCATTCATGTCGCCATGGCGAAAGCCCCGCAGGATCAGGGGGGCAAGGCATCGTGGCCGCCATCCTGCCGGGCGAATAGCGGGAGGCAAAGCCGATGCGCCCTGCCGGTCCAGGTTCGCCCCGCAGGCCGCGGGGGGCATCGGCGTCTGGGCGGCTGTCGATCCGCGCCGCAACGGGCCCCGACCTCCGTGGCAAGCCTGCCCTGCCGCCGGGGCCGATCGCTTTCCCGCCATGGCGGACTCACTTGCCCGCGAGGCCCTCGTCGTTTAAACAGGCCAGGCGTCGCCCTCTTAGCTCAGCTGGCCAGAGCAACCGCCTTGTAAGCGGTAGGTCGTCCGTTCGAATCGGACAGGGGGCACGCGCGGCGGCTCCTGGCTCCTGGCTCCTGGCTCCTGGCTCCTGGCTCCTGGCTCCTGGCTCCTGGCTCCTGGCTCCTGGCTCCTGGCTCCTGGCTCCTGGCTCCTGGCTCCTGGCTCCTGGCTCCTGGCTCCTGGCTCCTGGCTCCTGGCTCCTGGCTCCTGGCTCCTGGCTCCTGGCTCCTGGCTCCTGGCTCCTGGCTCCTGGCTCCTGGCTCCTGGCTCCTGGCTCCTGGCTCCTGGCTCCTGGCTCCTGGCTCCTGGCTCCTGGCTCCTGGCTCCTGGCTCCTGGCTCCTGGCTCCTGGCTCCTGGCTCCTGGCTCCTGGCTCCTGGCTCCTGGCTCCTGGCTCCTGGCTCCTGGCTCCTGGCTCCTGGCTCCTGGCTCCTGGCTCCTGGCTCCTGGCTCCTGGCTCCTGGCTCCTGGCTCCTGGCTCCTGGCTCCTGGCTCCTGGCTCCTGGCTCCTGGCTCCTGGCTCCTGGCTCCTGGCTCCTGGCTCCTGGCTCCTGGCTCCTGGCTCCTGGCTCCTGGCTCCTGGCTCCTGGCTCCTGGCTCCTGGCTCCTGGCTCCTGGCTCCTGGCTCCTGGCTCCTGGCTCCTGGCTCCTGGCTCCTGGCTCCTGGCTCCTGGCTCCTGGCTCCTGGCTCCTGGCTCCTGGCTCCTGGCTCCTGGCTCCTGGCTCCTGGCTCCTGGCTCCTGGCTCCTGGCTCCTGGCTCCTGGCTCCTGGCTCCTGGCTCCTGGCTCCTGGCTCCTGGCTCCTGGCTCCTGGCTCCTGGCTCCTGGCTCCTGGCTCCTGGCTCCTGGCTCCTGGCTCCTGGCTCCTGGCTCCTGGCTCCTGGCTCCTGGCTCGAAGCCTGGCTTCCCCGCGCTCGGAACGGTTCGGCAGGGGCATTTCGACAGCCATCCCGAATGCTCCTGCGGTGGCCCTGTCCAGGGGGCAGGAATCGCGGGACAGAAACCCTGCTGCCGCCGGATGGATCGGCTTTACCCTTAAGGCAAGAAGGCCCGCCGGCCCGGCGCGCCCCCTTATTCTTTCTTGCCCAAATATCCTCGGGGGGTCCGGGGGGCAGACAGCCCCCCGGCCTCGGCGAAGATCATTCCATGAAGAAGGCAAAGCGGATCACAAACAGCGCCGCCACGATCCAGGTCGCGGCATGCACCTCACGCGCGCGGCCGGTCGCCAGCTTGATCGCGGCATAGCTCACGAAGCCGAAGGCCAGGCCATTGGCGATGGAATAGGTAAAGGGCATCATCAGCGCCGTCAGCACGGCAGGTGCGCTTTCGGTGACGTCGCTCCACTGGATCTCCTCGAACTCGCGCACCATCAGGCAGGCGACGTAAAGCAGCGCCGGCCCGGTGGCATAGGCAGGCACCGAGCCCGCCAGCGGCGCAAAGAACACCGCCAGCAGGAACAGCCCGGCCACGACCAGCGCGGTCAGCCCGGTGCGCCCGCCCGCCTGCACGCCCGAGGCGCTTTCGACATAGGCGGTGGTCGAGCTGGTGCCCAGCATCGAGCCGGCCAGGATCGCCGTCGAATCCGCCATCAGCGCCCGGCCCAGGTTTTTGTTGGTATGGGTCGGCCCCTCGGTCAGCAGCCCGGCGCGCTTGGCTACGCCGATCAGCGTGCCGGTGGCGTCGAAGACCTCGACCAGCACCATGACCAGAATCACGTGGAAGATGCCGACGGTCAGCGCACCTGCGACGTCGAGCTGCATGAAGGTCGGCATGATCGAGGGCGGCATCGAGATCACCCCGGCAAAGGGGCTGGCGCCGATGGCGATGGAGACGACGGTGATGACCAGGATGCCGATCAGGATCGAGCCGCGCACCTTCAGCGCGTCCAGCGCCGCGATGATGAAGAAGCCGGCGATGGCCAGCAGCGTGCCGGTCTGGGTCAGGTCGCCCAGGCCCACCAGCGTCGCCGGGTTGTCCACCACGATGCCCGAGTTCTTCAGCGCGATCAGTCCCAGGAACATGCCGATGCCGGCCGCGATGGCGCTGCGCATGGATGTCGGGATGCCGGCGATCAGCCAGCGCCGGATGCCCGTCACCGACAGGAACAGGAATATCAGGCCCGAGATGAACACCGCCCCCAGCGCCTGCTGCCAGGTGAACCCCAGCGCGCCGACCACGGTGAAGGCGAAGAAGGCGTTCAGCCCCATGCCCGGCGCCATGCCGATGGGCCAGTTCGCCCAAAGCGCCATGATCGCCGAACCCAGCGCCGCGGCCAGGCAGGTCGCGACGAAGACCGCGTTGCGGTCCATGCCGGTCGAGGACAGGATCTCGGGGTTCACGAAGATGATATAGGCCATGGTCAGGAAGGTGGTGATCCCCGCGATCACCTCCGTCCTGGCGCTGGTGCCATGGGCCGTCAGGCCGAACTGCTTGTCGAGCACGGTTCCTTTCCTTGGACTGATGCTGGCGCCGTTGGCCGTCAGGCCGGATTGCTTGTCTGGCATGATTCCTCCCATTGGCGGTTTGCCCGCCGTGCTGGCCAGATTATGCCCAGGCATCTTCAACGAGAATGCAAGGTATAGCGACAGAGTTTCAACGAGACGTTAACAAACCGCCATTTTCAAGGAAATCTTGGTTCTGTTTATAGAAATTCTCGGGT
Organism: Paracoccus sp. P2; assembly: GCF_046335115.1. Taxonomy (NCBI): domain Bacteria; kingdom Pseudomonadati; phylum Pseudomonadota; class Alphaproteobacteria; order Rhodobacterales; family Paracoccaceae; genus Paracoccus; species Paracoccus sp. P2. The sequence continues at coordinate 65,737 of NZ_JBGOSN010000001.1, forward strand.
TGCCTGAAAGCCCGGCAGGGTGATGAGTGCTAGACAGCCAGAAAACAGGAAAGGAAGCAAGCGATGCGATACAGCCGCGACATGATCGGTTATGGCGAGCATGCGCCCGACCCCAAATGGCCGGGCAATGCCCGGATCGCGGTGCAGATCGTCATCAACTACGAGGAAGGCGGCGAGAACAGCATCGAGCATGGCGACGCCGCCTCGGAAGCCTTCCTGTCCGAGATCATCGGCTGCCAGCCCTGGCCCGGCCAGCGCCACTGGAACATGGAATCGATCTATGACTACGGCGCGCGGGCGGGTTTCTGGCGGCTGCATCGCCTGCTCAAGGACGTGCCCGTGACCGTCTATGGCGTCGCGACCGCGCTGGAGCGCGCGCCCGAACAGGTCGCCGCCATGCAGGACGCAGGCTGGGAAATCGCTACCCACGGCCTGAAATGGATCGACTACAAGGACATCCCGCGCGAGGTCGAGGCCGAGCATATCGCCCGCGCCGTCGAACTGCACACCCGCGTCACCGGCGAACGGCCGCGCGGCTTCTACCAGGGCCGCACCTCGATGAACACGGTGGCGCTGGGATGCGAGGAGGGCGGCTTCGAATACCTGGCCGACACCATCGCCGACGACCTGCCCTATTGGCATGTCCATGACGGCAAGCCGCAGCTGATGGTGCCCTATACCATGGACGCCAACGACATGCGGTTCTCCTCGGGCCAGGGCTTCGGCACCGGTGTCGAGTTCTTCGACTACCTGCGCGACAGCTTCGACGTGCTCTATGCCGAGGGCGAGGCCGGTGCGCCGAAGATGATGTCGATCGGGCTGCATTGCCGGCTTGCCGGCCGGCCGGGCCGGGCCATGGCGATCAGGCGCTTCCTGGACCATGCCCGCAGCCACGAGGGGGTCTGGTTCGCCACCCGGCTCGACATCGCCCGCCACTGGGCGCGGACGCATCCCTTCCAGCCCCGAGAGCGCCCCTCGCAGATGGAGCGCGCGGCGTTCGTCGAGAAGTTCGGCGGCATCTACGAGCATTCGCCCTGGATCGCCGAGCGGGTCTGGGAAGGCGAGATGGGCGCCATCCACGACACCCCGGCCGGGCTGGCGGCGCGCATGGCGCAGGTGTTCCGCAGCGCCTCGGACGAGGAGCGGCTGGGCGTGCTGCGGGCGCACCCGGACCTGGCCGGCAAGCTGGCCGCGGCCAAGCGCCTGACCGCCGACAGCACCGCCGAACAGGCCAGCGCCGGGCTCGACAGCCTGACCGATGCCGAGCGTGCCGAATTCGACCGGCTGAACACGACCTATATGGAAAAGCACGGCTTTCCCTTCATCATCGCCGTGCGCGACCACGACAAGCCGGGGATCATGGCCGCCATGCGCCGGCGCATCGACAACGACACCCCGACCGAGCGGGCCGAGGCCGAACGCCAGGTCAGCCGCATCGGCGCGCTGCGCCTGCAGCAGATCCTGGGCAGCAACTGAGCCCCGCTCCGCCCGCCGCCATGGCGGGCCGGAATCGCCACAGACGGACCGGGGCAAAGCGATCCCGGCGCAACGGAGACCTGACATGACCGCCAAGACCCCGACCTATGCCGGGCCCTTCGCCGGCCTGCCGCCGCAGACCGACCTGTCCACCGATACCGCCGTCTTCACCGATGCCTATGCGGTCATCCCCGCCAGCACGATGCGCGACATCGTCACCAGCTTCCTGCCGGGCTGGACGGGCATGCGGATGTGGATGATCGCCCGCCCGCTCTCGGGCTTTGCCGAGACCTTCAGCCAGTATATCGTCGAATTGCAGCCGCAGGGTGGCTCGGACCGGCCCGAGGACGATGCGGGCGTGCAGGCGGCGATCTTCGTCACCGAGGGCGCGCTGACCCTGACCATCGACGGCCGGACGCATGAGCTGGAGCCCGGCGGCTTCGCCTATATCCCGGCCGGCATGGCCTGGTCGGTCCGGAACGGCGATGCGACCGCGCGCTTTCACTGGTGGCGCAAGCGCTGGCAGGCGGTGGAGGGGCTGGAAAAGCCCGAGGTGATCGTCGCCAACGAGCGCGACATTGCCCCGGTCCCGATGCCCGACACCAATGACAGCTGGGCCACCACCCGTTTCATGGATCCGGCGGACCTGCGCCACGACATGCATATCACCATCGTGACCTTCAAGCCGGGCGGCTCGATCCCCTTTGCCGAGACGCATGTCATGGAGCACGGGCTGTTCGTGATCGAGGGCAAGGCGGTCTATCGGCTGAACCGCGACTGGGTCGAGGTGGGACCGGGCGATTTCATGTGGCTGCGCGCCTTTTGCCCGCAATGCTGCTATGCCGGCGGGCCGGGGAATTTCCGCTACCTGCTTTACAAGGACGTGAACCGGCACGCGCCGATCTGGAAGTAGGGGGCTCTGCCCCCAGCCGCTGCGCGGCTTCCCCCGGGGTATTTGGAGAACAGAGAAAGCCGGTCAGCGGGCGCGGCGGAAGGTCAGGTTGATGCGGGTGGCGCCGGTCAGCGGATGCTCGCCCCGTTTCAGCGTCAGGATGCCGTGCCAGGCCAGCCGCGCCGGGCCGCCCCAGACGACCACGTCGCCATGTTCCAGCGCGTGTTTCTTTACCGGGTCGCCGCGCTGGGGGCCGCCGAACTGGAAGGTCGCGGGCAGGCCCAGCGAGACCGAGACGATGGGCGCGTCGAGATCCGCCTCGTCCCGGTCCTGGTGCAGGCCCATCTTGACGCCCGGCACGTAGCGGTTGACCAGGCAGGCATCGGGCCGGAAGCCGGGAAAGCCGGCATGTGCGGCCGCCTCCTGCGCCAGCCGCAGGAAACCTGCGGGCATTTCGGGCCAGGGCCGGCCGGTCAGCGGGTCGTCCGGCTCGTAGCGGTAGCCGCGCCGGTCGCTGACCCAGCCGAGCGCGCCGCAATTCGTCATCTCGACGCCGATCTGCCGGCCGCCCGGCGTCTGCATGTGCCGGAAGGGCGAGATGCCGGCGATATGCGCGACATCCGCGAGGATGGCGGGATCGAGCGCGAAGCCGCGCAGGATCATGGCGCCGGGGCCGATAGGGTCGTCGCGGCGGGTTCCGAACAGGTCTGTCTTCATGCGGCCCTCCCACGGGATTGTCATGTGCTGCGGCTTGACCTGGGGCCTGGACGATGGCTTTCAGGTGGGGTCACAGCAAAGGATTCCTGCCATGCGCCGTCCCCTTGCCGCAATCGCCCTGACGCTGCTTTGCGCCCTGCCCCTGGGGCCGGTTCAGGCGCAGGATCACGGCGGGCCTGAGGTCGCGGCGATCAAGGAAGCGGTGTTCAACGGCCCCGGCCTGCCGGTGATGGGCAACCCGCAAGGCGATACGGTGCTGGTCGAGTTCTCGGATTACAATTGCGGCTTTTGCCGCAAGAGCGCGCCGGAGGTGGCGGCGCTGCTGCAATCGGATTCCGGCGTGCGGCTGGTGGTGCATGAGATCCCGATCTTCGGCGCGGGCTCGCGCTATGCCGCCGAGGCGGCGCTGGCCGCGCAGGCGCAGGGCAAGTATCCCGAGTTTCACCGGGCCCTGATGGCGATGCGCGGCAAGGCCGAGGAGGCCTCGGTGCTGCGCGTCGCCCGCGAGGTCGGGCTGGACGTGGCGCGGCTGCAGCGCGACATGCAGGCGCCCGAGATCACGCAGAGGATCGAGCGCTCGCTGGAACTGGCCGACGAGATCGGGCTGGTCGGCACGCCCAGCTTCATCGCCGGCGAGCGGGCGATCTTCGGCTATCTGGCCAAGGACGACCTGGCCGAACTGGTGGCCGAGGCGCGCGGCGCGCGATAGCGCGCGCCTTTCGCCCTCAGGTGCGGATGTCGACGCCGAGATGCTTGGCGACGGTGAAGATGTCCTTGTCGCCGCGGCCCGACAGGTTCACCACCATGATGTGATCCTTTGGCAGCTCGGGCGCGATCTTGACGACATGGGCCAGCGCATGGCTGGGCTCCAGCGCCGGGATGATGCCTTCGAGCCGGCACAGGGCCTGGAAGGCCGCCAGCGCCTCGTCATCGGTCACGCTGACATATTCGGCCCGGCCCTGTTCCTTGAGCCAGGCATGTTCCGGGCCGATGCCGGGATAGTCGAGCCCGGCGCTGATCGAGTGGCCTTCAAGGATCTGGCCCTCGTCGTCCTGCAAGAGATAGGTGCGGTTGCCGTGCAGCACGCCGGGGCGGCCGCCGGTCAGGCTGGCGCAATGCTGCATGCGCGCGTCGACGCCCTTGCCGCCGGCCTCGACGCCGATGATGCGCACCGAGGGATCGTCGAGGAAGGGGTGGAACAGGCCCATGGCGTTCGAGCCGCCGCCGATCGCCGCGACCACGCTGTCGGGCAGGCGGCCCTCGCCCTCCTGCTCGGCCAGCTGCCAGCGGGTCTCGCGGCCGATGATGCATTGGAAGTCGCGCACCATGGCCGGATAGGGATGCGGGCCGGCCACCGTGCCGATGCAATAGAAGGTGTCGCGCACATTGGTCACCCAGTCACGCAGCGCGTCGTTCATCGCGTCCTTGAGCGTGCCGCGGCCAGAAGTGACCGGCACCACCTCGGCGCCCAGGAGCCGCATGCGGAACACGTTCGGCGCCTGGCGTTCGACGTCATGGGCGCCCATGTAGACGATGCATTTCAGCCCGAAGCGGGCGCAGACCGTCGCCGTCGCCACGCCGTGCTGCCCGGCGCCGGTCTCGGCGATGATCCGGGTCTTGCCCATGCGGCGCGCCAGCAGGATCTGGCCCAGCACGTTGTTGATCTTGTGGCTGCCGGTGTGGTTCAGCTCTTCGCGTTTCAGGTAGATCTTCGCGCCGCCCAGTTCCTCGGTCAGGCGGGGCGCGAAGTAGAGCGGGCTGGGGCGGCCGACGTAATGCTTCCACAGATCGTCCATCTCGGCCCAGAAGCTCGGGTCGTCCTTGGCGCGGTCGTATTCCGCCTGGAGGTCGAGGATCAGCGGCATCAAGGTCTCGCTGACGAAGCGGCCGCCGAAGATGCCGAAGCGGCCCTGTTCGTCCGGGCCGGTCATGAAGCTGTTGATGAGGTCTTCGGCCATGGCTCTCCTCGCGGCGCGGTCGGAATGGGTATTTGGGAAACGGTGAAAGCCCGTCAGAGGGTTTTCTTATATCCGATATGGGAGGGGGTAAAGCCGAGCCTGTCGTAGAAGCGATGCGCGTCGCTGCGGCTGCGGTTGGTGGTGAATTGCAAGAGCCGGCAGCCGGCGGCGCGGGCGCGGGTCTCGGCATCGCCGATCAGCGCCGCGCCGACGCCCCGGCCGCGCAGGTCGGGGCGGACGCGCACGCCCTCGATCTGGGCGCGGCGGGCGGCCTGGAGCGACAGGCCGGAGATGAAGGTGATCTGGTAGCAGGCGACCACCTGCCCGTCGAGCACGCCGACGATCAGCCGGTTCGCGGCGGCCTCGGCCTGCATGGCATCCCAGGCGGCGAGATAGGGGGCGAGGTCGTCGCCCTCGCGCGTCTGGCCCAGCATGTCGTCGCGCAGGAGCGCAAGGATGGCGGGAACCTCGTCGCGCCGCGCCTCGCGGAAGGCCACGGCGGCGGTCACAGGATCGGGGCCGTGGCGCGGGCGATGAAGCGGCGGATGCGCTCGGGATCCTTGAGGCCCGGCGCGCTTTCGACGCCGGAGGAGACATCGACGCCCGGCGCGCGGGTCAGGCGGATCGCCTCGGCCACGTTTTCGGGCGTCAGGCCGCCGGCCAGCAGCCAGGGCTTGAGGATCTGCCGCCCGGCCAGCAGCCGCCAGTCGAAGGCCAGGCCGTTGCCGCCGGGCAGGGGCGCGTCCTTGGGCGGCTTGGCGTCGATCAGCAGCATGTCGGCCACCAGGCCGTAGTCCCAGAGCTGATCGAGATCCTGCGGATCGGCCACGCCCACCGCCTTCATCACCGGCAGGCCGCTGCGTGCCTTGATCTCGGTCACGCGGGCCGGCGTCTCGGTGCCGTGCAACTGGATCAGGTCCAGGGGCACGCGGGCGAGCACCGCGTCCAGCGCCGCGTCGTCAGGGTCCACGAACAGCCCGACCTTGGCCACGCCCAGCGGCACTTGCGCGGCAAGCTCAGCCGCCGTTTCGGGGGCCAGATGGCGCGGGGACTTGGGGAAGAAGACGAAGCCGACATAGCGCGCCCCGGCCTCGACGGCCGCGGCAAGGCCGGCGGCCTCGGTCAGGCCGCAGATCTTGACGGAGACGGCCATGGTTCAGCGCGGTGCCGGCAGGGTCGAGCCGGAACCTGCCGGCGCGGCCGGCTTGCGGGCGGGATCGTCCAGGATCGCCAGCACCTCGTCGCGCGGCGCGGCATGGGTGCGGCGCAGGTCGCCGACCTCGCGCTGCAACTGCGCCAGGTCATGCGCGCGGCGGCTGGATTCGGCGCGCAGATGCGATTCGCGCAGCCATTCCCAGACCAGCCCGACCAGCACGCCGAAGACCATGGCCAGGAAGAGCGCCACGAAGGCCGGCATGGTCAGCGACCAGCGCCCGCCGGCGAATTGCGCCAAGGCCTCGGGCACCAGGCTGACGGTGACGGGCTGGCGATTCGCCGCCGCCAGCAGCATCAGCACGATGGCCAGAATGACAAGGAAGAAGACCCGGATCGTGCGCATCGCTGAACCCCGCAAAGATTGACGCCGGCAATCTGGCCTATTCGGCGAGGCCGTTCAACCGTTCGCGCAGCAGCTTGCCGGTCTTGAAGAAGGGCACATGCTTTTCGTCCACGCTGACGGTTTCGCCGGTGCGCGGGTTGCGGCCCTGGCGCGCGTCGCGTTTCTTCACCGAGAAGGCGCCGAAGCCGCGCAACTCGACCCGGTCGCCCCGTGCCATGGCGTCGATGATCTCCTCGAACACGGTGTTCACGATCCGCTCGACATCGCGCTGGAACAGATGCGGGTTTTCCTCGGAGATTTTCTGGATCAGTTCGGATCGGATCATTGCGGTTCCTGAATCTGGTGTTCCAACAATTCCTGTCGCCCGATCATAGGGCTGGCGGCGCGGCATTCAACGACAGAACGCATGGTGCGCGGTTTGGTTGCCGTGCTTTTCAAGACTTTATGGTTCAATCGGCGGCGATCCGCAATGAAAAGCGCCCCCGGACGGGCCGGGGGCGCAAAGTTCAGCCTATGGTTGGCTCAGCTGCGGCCCTTGAGCGCGGCGCCCAGGATGTCGCCCAGCGAGGCGCCCGAATCCGAGCTGCCATACTGTTCGACCGCTTCCTTCTCTTCGGCGATCTCGCGCGCCTTGATCGACAGGCCCAGGCGGCGGGTCTTGGTGTCGATGTTGGTGACGCGGACATCGACATGATCGCCGACCTGGAAGCGCTCGGGGCGCTGGTCCTGACGGTCGCGGGCCAGGTCCGAACGACGGATGAAGGATTTCATGCCGTTGTATTCGACCTCGATGCCGCCATCCTCGATCGCCGTCACGGTGACGGTGATGACCGAGCCGCGCTTGACGCCCTCGACGGCCTCGGCCATCGCGTCGTTTTCAAGCGCCTTGATCGAGAGCGAGATGCGCTCCTTCTCGATGTCGACTTCCTGGACCACGGCTTTCACCACGTCGCCCTTGCGGAAGTCCTGGATGGCTTCCTCGCCGCGGGTATCCCAGCTGATGTCCGACAGGTGGACCATGCCGTCGATATCGCCTTCCAGGCCGACGAACAGACCGAATTCGGTGATGTTCTTGACCTCGCCCTCGATGACGGTGCCGACGGGATGGGTCTCGGCAAAGACTTCCCACGGGTTGCGCATGGTCTGCTTGAGACCCAGCGAAACGCGGCGCTTGGCTTCGTCGATCTCCAGCACCATGACGTCGACTTCCTGCGAGGTCGAGACGATCTTGCCGGGATGGACGTTCTTCTTGGTCCAGCTCATTTCCGAGACGTGGACCAGGCCCTCGACGCCGGCTTCCAGCTCCACGAAGGCGCCGTAATCGGTGATGTTGGTCACGCGGCCGGTATGGACCGAGCCGATCGGGAACTTGTCGGCCACGGTATCCCACGGGTCGGCCTGAAGCTGCTTCATGCCCAGGCTGATGCGGTGGGTGTCCTTGTTGATCTTGACGACCTGGACCTTGACGGTCTCGCCGATCGACAGGATCTCGGACGGGTGGTTGACGCGGCGCCAGGCCATGTCGGTGACGTGCAGCAGGCCGTCAACACCGCCCAGATCGACGAAGGCGCCGTATTCGGTGATGTTCTTGACCACGCCCTCGACGGTCTGGCCTTCCGACAGGTTGGCGATGACCTCGGCGCGCTGCTCGGCGCGGCTCTCTTCCAGGATGGCGCGGCGCGACACGACGATATTGCCGCGGCGGCGATCCATCTTCAGGATCTGGAAGGGCTGTTTCAGGCCCATCAGCGGGCCGGCGTCGCGCACCGGGCGCACATCGACCTGCGAACCGGGCAGGAAGGCCACGGCGCCGCCCAGGTCGACGGTGAAGCCGCCCTTGACGCGGCCGAAGATGGCGCCTTCGACGCGCTCTTCCGCGGCATAGGCTTTCTCCAGGCGGTCCCATGCCTCTTCGCGGCGGGCCTTCTCGCGCGAGATCGAGGCTTCGCCGCGGGCGTTCTCGACGCGGTCCAGATAGACCTCGACCTCATCGCCGACCGCGATGGCGGGGGCTTCGCCGGGATTGGCAAATTCTTTCAGATCGACGCGGCCTTCCATCTTGTAGCCGACGTCGATGATGGCCTGGCCCGCCTCGATGGCGATGACCTTGCCCTTGACGACCGAGCCCTCTTCGGGCGTGTCGATGGCGAGGCTTTCGTTCAGGAGGGCCTCGAATTCCTCCATGGTCGCTTTAGCGCACATATAGATCCAGTTTCCTTTTCGATCATTGCTGGCCATGCGGTTGGCTCCGCCGGTCTTTTTGTAGATGCCGGGATAAGCGCAAAGGGTCGCGGCATGCGCCCGACCCTGTTGAAGCGGCCTGTTCTGGCCCCATCGCTTACCTTGACGGGCGGGATATAACGCTCATCGGCCGTCCTGGCAAGCGCCGAGGCCCGGCAGATGCGCGCAAATCTCGCGCCCGAGCAGTTCCAGCAGATCCGCGGCGGGCATGGCGCGCGCGCGCGGCGCCTGGGTTCCCGCCCATTGCGCCGCGTAGTCCGAGCCGCCCGCCGCCGCATGCAGCCGCTTGGCCGCGTCATAGGTGATGGGGTAATCCGGCAGCGGCGGGGCCTCGGGTGCCGCGCCAAGCGCGGTCAGCCGGTTGGCAAGCCCGCGCGCCGGACGGCCCGAGATGGCGCGGGTCATCACCGCATCGCCGGGCTGCGCGCCGGCCAGCCGGCTGCGATAGGCCTCGCTGGCGGCCGATTCCGGGCAGGCGACGAAGGCGGTGCCCATCTGCACCGCCGCCGCCCCGGCGGCAAGGTGGCGCGCCGCATCGGCGCCGTCCATGATGCCCCCGGCCGCGATCACCGGCAGGCCCAGGTCCAGCAGTTCGGCCAGCAGCGCCGCGGTCGGCAGGCATTCGTCGGGGCCGTCGGGGTCGAAGATGCCGCGGTGGCCGCCGGCCTCGTGGCCCTGGGCCACGATCAGGTCGAGCCCCGCGTCGCGGATCGCCAGCGCCTCGGCCCGCGAGGTCGCGGTGGCGGCCAGGGTCGCGCCCATGTCGCGCAGGGCGGCGATGCGCTCGGCCGAAGGCAGGCCGAAATGAAAGCTGACCAGCGCCGGGCGCGCCGCAAGCACCGCGCGCAGCATCTCGTCATCGGCGACAAAGCTGCGATAGACCTCTGCGATGCCGGTCGGAGGCTCGGCCCCGGCGCGGCGGAACTCGGGCGCGAGATAGTCGAGCCAGGCCATTTCCCGCGCGGGATCGGCCTGGGCGGGGCGGTGGCAGAACAGGTTGACGCCATAGCGGTCCGAGCCCAGCCGCGCGCGCGTCTCGGCCATCATCGCGGCGGCCTGCGCGGCATCGGCGGCGCCCAGCCCCAGCGAGCCGAGGCCCCCCGCCAGGCTGACCTCGGCGGCAAGATGCGGCGTCGCGGTGCCGGCCATCGGCGCTTGGATCACCGGCACGCCCAGGTCGGTCAGCTGGAAACGCGGGCTCATGCGCCGGCCTCCCTGGCGCAGGCGATGGCGCGGGCCACGGCCTCGTCGATGGTCATTGCGCTGGTATCCAGCAGCAGCGCGTCATCGGCCGGGCGCATCGGCGCCACGGCGCGGGCGGCGTCGCGGGCGTCGCGCTCGCGCAATTCGGCCAGGATCCGCGCCTCGTCGGCGCCCAGTTCCAGCGCCCGGCGGCGGGCGCGGATCTCGTCGCTGGCGGTGACATAGAGCTTCAGTTCGGCCTCGGGGCAGATCACCGTGCCGATGTCGCGCCCGTCCAGCACCGCGCCTGGCTCGGTGCGGGCGAAGCGGCGCTGGAACTCGACCAGCGCGGCGCGCACCTCGGGGATGGCGGCGACGCGGCTGGCGGCCTGCCCGGCCTCGGCGCTGCGCAGGTCGGGGCGGGCCAGATCCGCGGGGGCAAGCGCGCGCGCCGCGGCGACAGGGTCGCCGCCCTTGGCGCCCACGGCGCGGTAAAGCAGCCCGGTGTCGAGATGGGCAAAGCCGAAATGCCCGGCAAGCGCGCGGGCGATGGTTCCCTTGCCCGATGCGGCGGGTCCGTCGATGGCGATGGTGAAGGGCATGGGGCCTCGGGCTTTTTTGGGGGGAGGGCGGTCCCGGCATCGCCCGTGCCCGGCCAAATGCCGGCCGGCCCGGTTTCAGATCCGGGCTGCAACCTTGCAAGGGCCGCCAGGGACATCCGCCGGACGGCTGCCCGTCCGCGACTGGATCATGGTGCCGGTTGCACCCGGCCTTGCCATGCGTTGCCTGCTGCCTGCGCCTTTGTCAATATCCGGGGCCGGAAAGCGCCGGCGGCCGGCACCGGCGGTCAAGGCCGCGCGGCAGGCAGGACCAGTTCGGCCCGCTCGCCGCCGCCTTCGCGGGCGGCGAGGCGCAGCTCTCCGCCCATCGCCTCGACGGCGGCCGCGACGATGGAAAGGCCCAGCCCGCTGCCGCTGCCCGAGGGGCTGGCCGAACCGCGATAGAACCGCTCGGTGACATGGGGGCGGTCGGCCTCACTGATGCCGGGACCGCGGTCCAGCACGCTGAAGCGGACCGTTTCCTGGTCGCGGGTCAGCCGGGCCTCGACGCCGGCGCCCGAAGGCGAGGCGAGGATCGCGTTTTCCAACAGGTTGCGCAGCGCCGGTGCCAGCAGGGCGGCCTGCGGGCTGCGCCATTCGGCCGCGCCCGTTTCCAGGTGCAGCGCGACGCCGCGCACCTGCGCCAGCCCGGCGAGTTCGTCGGCCACCTCGGCAAGGATGCGCGCACCGTCCTGCGCGGGGGTCTGCGCCGCGTCGATGGCGTTTTCGGCCGCAGTCATGTCCAGAAGCTGGCGCACCATGCGGTCGGTGCGGTCCACGCCCCGCGCGATCTGCGCCAGCGCCCGCTCGCGCGTCGCGGCATCGGGGGCCAGCGTCGCGACCTGCGCCTGGGTCTTCAGTCCGGCCAGCGGCGTCTTCAGCTCATGCGCGGCGAAGGCGGTAAAGCTGCGCTCGCGCTCACGCAAGCCTTCGACGCGGTGGAAGAGGCCGTTCAGCGCCTCAATCATGGGGCGCAGTTCCGAAGGCGCGCCGTTCTCTGGCAGGGGACCGAGATCGGTGGCCGGGCGGTAGGCCAGCGTCCGCGCCAGCCGGTCCAGCGGCGCCAGTCCGCCGCGCACCGAGAGCCAGATCAGCGCCGCCAGCAGCGGCAGGATCAGCATCGCCGGGGTCAGAAGCCCCATCACCACGCCATGCACCAGCCGGTCGCGCATGGAATGCGCATCGCCGACCATGACGCGGATGCCCAGCTCCGCATCGATATGGGTATAGACGCGCCAGACCTCGCCATCGACCTCGCGCTCGCTGAAGCCTTCCTGCTCGGCCAGCTGGCCCGAGGGCGCGCCGTCGGATTCGCTTTTCAGCTGGCCGTCGAAGCCCCAGACCTGGCAGATCAGCTGGCGGGCGTAGTCGTGCCGGCCCATGTCGGACAGGGCCGGCGCCTTGTCGACCAGCGTCGCCGCATCCGGTCCGGGCATGCCGCCGTTGCGGCGGATCAGCGAGGCCACCATCTGCGCCGATTCCTGCAGCCGCCGGTCCAGCACATGGCCGACCTCGGTGCGGGTCGAGTGCTGGATCCAGGCCACGGCGGACAGCCAGATGACGCCGGTCGCGGCCAGCAGGATGATGAACAGCCGCTTGCGGATCGAGGTCATCCTTTTCTCCCGTTCTCGGCGGGTTTCCCCAGCCGGTAGCCGGCGCCGCGCACCGTCTCGATGAAGGTCGTGCCGAGCTTCGCGCGGAGCTTGTGGATATGGACCTCGACCGTGTTGCTCTCGACCTCTCCCTGCCAGCCATAGAGCCGCTCTTCCAGGACGGGCTTGGCCAGGATGGCGCCGGGATGTTCGATCAAGGCCTGGAGGATGGCGAATTCCCGGCGCGAGAACGGAATATCGTCGCCGTTCCGCCTGCCGCGCATGGTCGCCGGGTCGAGTTCCAGGCCATTCCACGCGATCACGGCCGAGGCCCGGCCTTCCTGGCGGCGCAGCATGGCGCGCAGCCGGGCGGCAAGTTCCGCAAGGTCGAAGGGCTTGCCGAGGTAGTCGTCCGCGCCGGCATCGAGACCGCACACCCTGTCGCGCACCTGATCGCGCGCGGTCAGCAGAAGGACCGGGATTCGCGATCCCCTGCTGCGCAGTTCCGCCAGCAGGTCCAGGCCCGAACCGTCGGGCAGCATGATGTCCAGGACCATGCCCGCGAAGCCGCCGCCTTCCAGCGCGGCGCGGGCATCGGCCAGGGTGCCGACGCTATCGGCCGTGAACCCCGACAGGCCCAATCCGACGCCGAGGCCGTCGGACAGGACCGGATCGTCCTCGACAATCAGCAGGCGCATGCGCGTTTCCCCGTAGTTCCTGACGATCACGTTATCGTCGACGGACCTTAAGCTGGGCTTAAGGTGGCGTCTTTAGCCAGTCCCCATGATGACGAGATTGTTCCCTGCCCCTATCGCGGCGCTGCTGTCGCTGCTGATCGCGGCCCTTGTGGTGACCTGGGCCTCTGCCCAGACCCATGAGCCGCCCCTGCAACCGCAGGACGCTTTCGCCCTGACCGTCAGCCGGGACGAGGACGGCGCGCTGGTGCTGAACTGGCGCATCGCCGAAGGATATTATCTCTATCGCAGCACCTTCGCGGCGGAAGCCGACGGGCAGAGCCGGCCGTTGTCCCTGCCCGAGGGCGAGAGCTACGAGGATCCCTATTTCGGCGAAGGCCAGATCTATCGCGGCGAGGTCGCGGCACGGCTGGAGAACGCCGGTCGCCCCGTCACCCTGCACTGGCAGGGCTGCCAGCAGGACGGCATCTGCTATGCGCCGCAAAGCGTAAGGCTGGATGGCGATGGCACGTTGCTGGCGGATGCTCCCAAGCAGGAAGGCTCCGCCGGCGGCTCGGGCTGGAGCCCGCAGCCCGCAGATCCCGCGGCGGTTTCCGGTGCCGGACTGACCTTGGCCCAGGACCAGGGGCTGGTGCAGGGTCTGGCCGCGCGCGGGGGCGGGGCGCTGGTGATTGCCGGTTTCCTCGGCTTCGGGCTGCTGCTGGCCTTCACGCCCTGCGTGTTTCCGATGTTCCCCATCGTCGCGGGCATGCTGGCCGGGCAGGGCGAGAGTCTGACTGCGCGGCGCGGGCTTTTGCTGGCCAGCGCCTATGTGCTGGCGATGGCGTCGGCCTTCGGGCTGCTGGGCGTAGCGGCGGCATGGTCGGGGGCGAATCTGCAAATGGTGCTGCAATCGCCCGCCGCCATCGCGGTCGCCGCGGTGCTTTTCGTGGCGCTGGCGCTGTCGATGTTCGGCTTCTACGAACTGCAAATGCCGCAGGCGCTGCAAACCCGGCTTGGGCGTGTCGGCGGCCGGCGCGGTTCGGTCGGCGGCGCGCTGGTGCTCGGCGTCACCTCGGCGCTGATCGTCGGGCCTTGCGTGACCGCGCCGCTGGCCGGGGCGCTGCTCTACACCGCGCAGACCGGCGAGGTGATGCTGGGGGCCGCGGCGCTGTTTGCATTGGGGCTGGGGCAGGGGCTGCCGCTGCTGGCCATCGGGCTTTTCGGCCCGCGCATCCTGCCTCGCAGCGGCGGCTGGACGCAGGGTGCCAAGCGCGCCTTCGGGGTGATCTTCCTGGGCGTCGCGATCTGGCTGGCGGGGCGCGTGCTGCCGGGGCCGGTCACGCTGGCGCTCTGGGCGGCGCTGCTGGTCGGGACGGCGGTGTTCCTGGGCGCGCTGGACCGGCCGGAAGGTGACGCGACGCGAGGCCGCCGGCTTGGCGTGGCGCTTGGCATCCTGCTGCTGTTCGGCGGGCTGATGCAAGGCTTCGGGGCGGCGCTGGGGGCGGATGATCCGCTGCGGCCGCTGGCGCCGCTTGCGGGTCGCGCGGTGCCGGCGCCGACCGAGACGCAATTTGCCGAGGTCGTCACGCGGGCCGAACTGGAACAGGCCCTGGCCTCGGCCGACGGCCGGCCGGCACTGGTCTATGTCACCGCCAACTGGTGCGTGACCTGCCGCGCCATCGAACGCGGGCCCCTGGCCGACCCTGCCGTCCACGCCGCGCTCGCGGGCCTGGCGGGGATCAAGGTCGATGTCAGCGCCTTCAACACCGAGGCGCAGGCGCTGATGCAGGATCTGGCCGCCGCCGGGCCGCCGACGATGGTCTTTCTGGATGCGGCCCGCGCCGAGGCGCCAGGCAGCCGGCTGGTCGGCGAGATGGACAGCGCCGCGCTGCTGGCCTCGATCGCGAAGGTGGTGCCGTGACGGCGATCTCGATCGGCCCGCTGGTCTTCGACGGCGCGCGTTTCGCGGCGGTCGTGGCGCTGCTGCTGTTCTTCCTGGTGGTCGAGATCGCGGCGCGGCTGCAAAAAGGCGACGCGGGCCGATGGGCCGGCATTGCCGTGCTGGCCTGGATCCTTGGCGCGCGCACGGGCTTCGTCATCGCCAACTGGTCTGCCTTCACCCCCCATCCGCTGGACGCGCTGAAGCTCTGGCAGGGTGGTTTCCTGCCCGCTGCAGGCTGGGCCGGGGGCATCGCCGTCCTGTTGCTGGCGCTGCTGCGCCGGGCGCGGGGGGCAGCCCTGCCGCTGGTCCTGGGCGGCGCGGTGGCGCTGGCCGGGCATCAGGCCGTCATCGCCGCGCTGCCGCCGCGCCCCTCGGTCACATTGCCGGACCTGCAGCTGATCGCGCTGGACGGACGCGGGGTGCAACTGGGCGGGCGCGGCTGGCCCGTGGTGCTGAACCTCTGGGCGACCTGGTGCCCGCCCTGCCGCCGCGAGATGCCGATGATGACCGACCTGGCCGCGAATACGCCCGGCGTCGAGTTCGTCTTTGCCAACCAGGGCGAGGAAGCGGCCCGGATCATGGCCTTCCTGCGAGACGAAAAGCTGCCCCGCGAAGGCATGATCCGCGATCCGCATGGCCGGCTGATGGGGGCGCTTGGTGCGATCGGCCTGCCCTCGACGCTGGTCTTTGACGCCAAGGGCCGGCTGGTCGCGGCGCAGACAGGCGAGATTTCGCGCGCCGCCCTGGCCCGGATGATCGCGCAAGCGACCGGAGAATGACCATGAGCCCGATACGAACCGCATTGGCGGGCGCGGCGCTGCTGGCACTGGCGGCCTGCGCCTCGACCGGACCCGCGGCCCCCGCCGATCCGCCGCCGCCCGCCATCCGCCCCGAAGTGGCGGCCATGTATGGCGCTGTCGAGGATAATGGCCATCAAATCCCCGCCGTCTCGCCGCGACTGCTCACCGAGGACATGGCCCGGAAACTGGTGGATTACTGGAGCGACGAGAAGCCCGGCACGATCATCGTCGATCCCCATGCCCGCACCCTTTACCAGGTCCGGCCCGGCAGCAAGGCGATGCGCTATGCCGTCGCCGTGGATGCGGCCGGCTACGGCTTCACCGGCGAGGCGCTTATCCCCTATCAGCGCGACTGGCCAAGCTGGAAGCCCGCCGACAACATGATCGCGACCCAACCGGAGCTTTATGGTCCGGTGGAAAAGGGCCTGGAGGGCGGCATCGGCAACCCGATGGGCGCCCGCGCGCTTTATCTGCACAATGGCCGGGGCGACTCCTATTGCCGCATCCACGGCACCATGGACCCGGCCTCGATCGGGCAGGCGACCTCGGCGGGCTGCATCCGGCTGTTCAACCAGGACATCATCCACCTGGCCGAACAGACCGGCAGCACGACGAAGGTGATCGTGCTGACCCGCGCCGAATCCGGCAAGGGCACCATGCCGTCCAGCCAGCCTTTGCCTGCGCCGCAGGATGCGCTGGCTGCCGGCCGCGAGCAGACAGGAGGAACGACATGAGCATCACCCGACGCGACATCCTTGCCGGCACCGCGGGGGCAGGGCTGGCAGGCATCCTGGGCGGAACGGTCCTGCTGGGCAGGGGCGGGAATACGGCAAGCGATACGGCCGGAGCCGGTATCGACGACGTGCTGCACGATCCCGACAATCCCGCCCTGGGCAATCCCGAGGGGGCGCTGACCATCGTCGAATATTTCGACTACCAATGCCCCTATTGCAAGATGGGCCATGCCATGCTGACCGATATGGTCGGAAAGGACGGCGATATCCGGCTGGTGATGAAGGACTGGCCGATCTTCGGCGCGCCCTCGGTCCTGGCCAGCCAGCTGGTTCTCGGGGCGGCGTCGATGGGCCGCTATGCGCAGGCCCATGCGGCGCTGATGGCGACCGAGGCCAGGCTTTCCGAGGACCAGATCCGGCAGGTGCTGGGGGATGGCGGCATCGACACCGGGGCGGCGCTGGCCGCCTATCGCGCCGAACGCGACAAGTGGGACGGGCTACTGTCGCGCAACGCGGCGCAGGCCGCGGAACTGGGCCTGCGCGGCACGCCGGCCTTCATCATCGGCGCCAGGATCTATCCCGGCGCGCTGGACGAGACCCGCCTGCGCAGCGCCATCGCCGCAGCGCGGCAGCTGTCCTGAGCGAGATGGTCTAGAAAGGGCGGGAATCCCGCCGACATCGCCTTGCGGCGCCGCCGTCGGGCCTCGATACCTGAAGGAGAGATCATGCACCGTCGAAGCCTTGTCCTTGCGGGGGCCAGCCTGCTGTCGCTGCCGATCCTGGGCCAAACCGCCCAAGCGCAGGAACGCGACAACCCCATGCCCGACGACTTGCGCCAATCGCTGGAACGCGATCCCACGGCCCCGGTCCTGGGCAACCCGCGGGGCGACATCACCCTGACCGAGTTCTTCGACTATAACTGCCCGTTCTGCCGCAAGATGGTCGAGCCGATGCACCGGCTGATCACCTCGGACAAGAACCTGCGGGTGGTGTTCCGGGAATGGCCGGTTTTCGGCGAGGATTCGGATTTCGCGGCGCGGGCCTCGCTGGCCTCGCTGCAACAGGGCAAATACTGGCAGTTCCACACCACGCTGTTCCGCACCAAGGGCCGGGTGACCGAGGCCGCCACGATGCGCGCCGCCCGCGACATCGGCCTGGACATCGCCCGGCTGGAGCGCGACATGGCCGCCGAGCCGGTCGAGCGCCACATTTCCATGAGCCACATGCTGGCCGAGCATATGGGGTTGATGGGTACCCCCAGCTTCATCGCGGGCGACGAGGGCGCGTTCGGCGAATACAGCCTCGAGGATCTGCGCGGCCTGGTCCGGCGTGCGCGAGAGACGATGGGTTGAGCAAGGGGACAACGGCTGCCGGCAGGCCGTCGCCTGCATGGTGCCGGACCCCGAGACGCGGCGCGGCAGGTTCAGCCGCAGGCCCGTTGTCGTGATGGCGGGCTGCCCCCCGACCGGTCCCCGCTCAGCCGCGCACCCTTGTCGACTTGGGATCGTAGAGGGGGACGAGGCTGGGCCCGGCGGGCACGATGCGGCCGGCCACGTCAATGGCATAGTCCGATGCCAGGATCTCGGCCGCGGTCTCGTCGGTCCGGCAGGGGACGTAACCCAGCCCGACCGCGGCGCCGAGGGCGTGGCCGTAATTGCCCGAGGTCAGATGGCCCACGATCCTGCCGTCGCGCAGGATCGGCTCGTTGTGGAACAGCAGCGGCTCGGGATCCTTCAGCCGGAACTGGAGCAGGCGGCGCTCCAGCCCGGTCTCGCGCTTCTTCAGCACCGCCTCGCGGCCGATGAAATCGCCCTTGCCGGTCTTGACCGCAAAGCCCAGGCCCGCCTCCAGCACATGATCCTCGTCGGTGATGTCATGGCCGAAATGGCGATAGGCCTTTTCGATGCGGCAGCTGTCCATGGCGTGCAGCCCGCATAGCTTCAGCCCCACCTGCTCTCCCGCCTCGGCCAGGGTCTCGAAGACATGGGCGGCCTGGTCGGTCGGGACGTAAAGCTCCCAGCCGAGCTCGCCGACATAGGTGACGCGATGGGCGCGGGCCAGGCCCATGCCGATCTCGATCTCGCGCGCGACACCGAAAGGATGCGCCTCGTTCGACAGGTCGTCGGGCGAGACCAGCGACAGCAGTTCCCGCGAGCGCGGACCCATCAGCGGCAGCACGGCTTCGGCGGCGGTGATGTCGGTGATCGTCACCCATTGCTCGCCCAGATGCCGGCGCAGCCAGGCCAGGTCGCGCTGCAAGGTTGCACCGGGCACGACCAACAGGAAGTCGGTTTCCGACAGCCGCGTCACCGTCAGGTCGCATTCAATGCCGCCGCGTGTGTTCAGCATCTGCGTATAGACGATCCGCCCCGTCGCCACGTCCATGTCATTCGCGCAGAGCCGCTGCAGGAAGGAAGCCGCATCGCGCCCCTCGACCCGGATCTTGCCGAAGCTGGTCATGTCCAAGAGGCCCACGCCCTCGCGCAGCGCCAGATGCTCGGCGCGCTGGTTGTCGAACCAGTTCTGGCGCTTCCAGCTGTAACGGTATTCGCGCTCTTGCCCGTCATTGGCGAACCAGTTGGCGCGTTCCCAACCCGCGGCCTCGCCGAAGACCGCGCCGCGCGCCTTCAGATGCTCGTGCAGCGGCGAGCGGCGGATGCCGCGCGAGGTCGCCATCTGGCGATAGGGGAAATGGTCGGCATAGAGCAGGCCCAGCGTTTCGCTGACCCGTTCCCTCAGATAGCAGCGATTGCGCTGGAAGGGCTGGGCGCGGCGGATGTCCACCTCCCACAGGTCGAAGGGCGGCTCGCCGTCTTCCATCCATTGCGCCAGCGCCATGCCGGCCCCGCCGGAGGAGACGATGCCGATGGAATTGTAGCCCGCCGCGACCCAGTAGCCGGCAAGCTCAGGCGCCTCGCCCAGGTAATAGCGGTCGTCGGGGGTGTAGCTTTCCGGTCCGTTGAAGAAGGTGTGGATCCCCGCCTGGCCCAGCAGCGGCATCCGCGCCACCGCCCTTTCAAGGACCGGCTCGAAATGGTCGAAATCCTCGGGCAGCTGGTCGAAGCAGAAATCCTCGGGGATGCCCGCCATGCCCCAGGGCTTGGCCCTGGGCTCGAAGGCGCCAAGCAGGATCTTGCCCGCGTCCTCCTTGTAATAGGCGCATTCGTCGGGGACGCGCAGCACCGGCAGCCGGGCCAGTTCGGGGATATTCTCGGTGACGATGTAGAAATGCTCGCAGGCATGCAGCGGCAGGGTGACGCCGCTCGCGGCCGCGAGATCGCGGCCCCACATGCCGCCGCAATTCACCACGTTTTCGGTGGCGATATGGCCGCGCTCGCCGCCGGCTTCCCAATCGACGCCGGTCACGCGGCCACCCTTGGTGACGACGCGCGTGACCTTGACCTGCTCGATGATCTTTGCGCCGCGCATCCGCGCGCCCTTGGCCAGCGCCAGCGCGATATTGCCCGGATCGGCCTGGCCGTCCAGCGGCAGGTGCACCCCGGCGACCAGGTCGGAGATCTCCAGATGCGGGTAAAGCTCCAGCACCTCGCGCGGGGAAAGCTCGTTCACGTCCACGCCGAAGGCGCGGGCCAGCGCCGCCTGGCGCAGGATCTCCTCGCGCCGTTCCCCGGTCAGGGCGACGGTGATCGAGCCGCATTGCCGCAGGCCGGTCGCCAGCCCGGTTTCCGCCTCCAGCCTGGCGTAGAGATTGGCGGAATATTTCGCCAGCCGCGTCATGTTCTGGCTGGCGCGCAGCTGGCCGATCAGCCCCGCCGCGTGCCATGTGGTGCCGGATGTCAGCTGCTTGCGTTCCAGCAGCACGATGTCGGTCCAGCCGAGCTTCGACAGGTGATAGGCGACGGAACAGCCGGAAATGCCGCCGCCGATGATGACGGCGCGGGCTTGGCGGGGGAGTGCGACCATGATGGGTTATCCGCTGTTGAACTGGGTGGGCTGCGCGCAGGGCCGATGCCCTGCGATCCTTTGGCGGGCAAGAGGCGACCGGGCGTTTCCATTCTGCCGACATGCCGAAACTATCCATGGCAAGAATGAAATTTCAATAAATAATTTCAATAGTAATGAATTACTGGTATAAAATTTCATATATGATCCGCTGGCCTGTTGAAATTTCACAAGGATTGCTGCACCCTGCCAGGCACCATCAGAAGGAGAGCCGATGGGCCATCACGTTGGCGAAGACATCCGGTCGCTGCGCAAGTCGCGGGGCATGACACTGCATGAGCTTGCGGGCGATGTCGGGCGCTCGGTCGGCTGGCTGAGCCAGGTCGAGCGCGGGCAGACCGCGCCGTCGGTCCACGACCTGGGGCAGATCGCGGACCGGCTGGGGGTGAACATCAGCTTCTTCTTCCGGTCCTCCAGCCGGGCGCCCGAGGAACGCGGTCTGGTCCTGCGCGCGGCGGACCGGACACCCATCGGCTCGCAGGAAAGCGGCCTCGTCGAGGAGTTGCTGTCGCCGACGCTCAGCGGCTCGTTCGAGATGATCAAGTCCATCTTCGCGCCGCGTTCCTCCAGCGGCGGGCGGCGCAAGGCGCGGCCGAAGGAGGACGGCGGCGTCTTGATCTCGGGCCGCCTGACCCTGATCGTCGGCGACCGCGAGATCCGGCTGGAGCCCGGCGACAGCTTCCAGTTCCGCGAGACCGATTATGCCTGGCGCAATGACGGCGACGAACCGGCCATCGCCATCTGGATCGTCTCGCCGCCGATCTACTAGCCGCGGGGGCCGACCCGGCCCTGGCGGATCGCGCGGCGCTCGTGACGGTCGCGCCGGTCCCATCGGGCCAAGCGGATCCCCGGCCCGCGGCCAGCAGCCGGGCGCCGATGCGGCCTGCAGCCGCCCGGCCATTGGAACGCCATGCAAAGGCGGCTATTTCCGCCGGCAGGCCCGGCAGGCCCGGCAGGCCCGGCAGGCCCGGCAGGCCCGGCAGGCCCGGCGGCAGGCGTCAAGCCTTTCGTCCGGGACGAACGCGTTCGCGCGATGCGCGCGGGCGATGCGGCCGGGCCCGCAGGTGGTCGAGGGGCTGCCGGCGGCGCGGCGCAGCCCCGCCTCGGTGCCCTGGCTGACCGGCCCAGCGGCTCCTGCCTGGTCAGCCGCCGTTCCCGCCCATATCACCAAGTCGAACGGTGGCATCATGGGCATCGGCCCGGCGCAGGCGGAGCCCGTGCGAATGATCCTGTCCGGCACCGATCCGGGGGTGATCGGTGCGGGCCTGCTGCCGATCCTGCTTTGCGGCTGGTCCGGGCTGCCCTGTCTTGGATCGCCGGCATCGGGCTGATGGGTGGCATGCTGGCCGCTGTGCCGGGCAGCATCGACTCGATCGCCATCCTTGCGATCGGAACGGGTGCCGATATCGCCTTCGCCATGAGCTTGCAGACCCTACGCCGGTTCGCCGTGGTGATCGTCGGTCCGCTGATCGCCACCGGAGTGGCGCACATGCGGCACCGCCAGCGCCAGGGCCGCGGCAGGATGTGATCCGCCGGCAACCCGCTGGTTGTCCGCGCCATGGCCCCGTTTCGGCGCGCGAAACCGGGCTGGCCAGCCACGGCCGCCGGGTCATGGGGATGCGCTCCGTCCCGATCTGGCCGGCGCATGGGGCGGCTGGAATGGCGCTCCGTCAGGGCAGTTCCCTGGCGGTTCGTTCGGCCAGCAGCGCGGCAAGGCCGGGCAGTTGCTCGACCAGCGGCTGCGGATCGTCGAGGCAGCGCAGGTCCAGCCAGACCGCGCCCTCGGCGATCCGCCCGATCACCGGCAGCGGCAGGTGGCGCAGCGCCCGGGCGATCCGCTCGGCGCTGGCCCCCGGCGCCGGAATGCGCAAGGCAAGGCTCGGCAGCGTCTGCAGCGGCAGCGCGCCCGAGCCGATCTGCGCCTGCGAGGCCGCGATTTCCGGCGCATGGTCCGCCGGCAGGGCGGCGGCCAGCGCGGGCAGGATTGCCTGGGCCATGGCCCGCATCCCGTTGGGCCGCCGGGCCAGGTGGCGCAGCGTGGGCAGGGTTTCGGCCAGCCGGTCGGGGTCGCGGTAAAGCGCCAGCGTCGCCTCCAGCGCCGCCAGCCGCACCTTGTCGAGCCGCAGGGCGCGTTTCAGCGGATGTTTCGCGCACCGTTCCACCAGATCGCGGCGCCCGGCGATGAAGCCCGCCTGCGGCCCCCCGAGCAGCTTGTCGCCGGAAAACGTCACCAGGTCCACGCCCTCGGCCAGCGCGTCCTGCGCGCTGCGCTCATGCGGCAGGCCCCAGCGCGACAGGTCGACCAGCGTGCCCGAGCCCAGGTCGTCGACCAGCGGCAACCCATGCCTGCGCGCCAGCGGCAGCAGCTCCGGGCAGCGCGTCTCATGCGTAAAGCCCAGCACCTGGTAGTTCGAGGGATGCACCTTCAGCAGCAGCGCCGTATCCGGGCCGATGGCGCCTTCGTAGTCGCGCAGATGGGTGCGGTTGGTGGTGCCGACCTCGCGCAGGCGGGTGCCGGCGCTTTCCATGATCTGCGGCATGCGGAACGAGCCGCCGATCTCGATCAGCTCGCCGCGCGAAACGATGGTTTCGCGCCCCGCCGCCAGCGCCGCCAACACCAAGAGGATGGCCGAGGCGTTGTTGTTGACGATGCAGGCGGCCTCGGCGCCGGTGATCTCGGCGACCAGCGCCTGCACCGCGTCGTCGCGCTGGCCGCGCCGGCCGGCGTCGAGGTCGTATTCCAGCGCCAGCGGCCCGGTCATGGCGCGCATGGCGGCCTCGACCGCCCGCGGGGCATAGAGCGCACGGCCGAGATTGGTGTGCAGCACCGTGCCGGTCATGTTGAGCACGCGCTTCATCGCCGGCGCGTGGCGCTGGTCGAGCCTTTCCAGCGCGGCCCCGGCAATCTGCCCGGCGGCGCTTTCGCGGCTTTCGATATCCGCGGTGCCGTCCAGCAGCCGCTGGCGGTATTCGTCCAGCAATTCACGGATGCAGGCCAGGCTTGCGGCATGGCCATGTGCGTCGATGCAGGACTGTCCCTGGGCCGATTGCAGAATCTCATGGACGGGGGGCAGGCGGGAAAGCGCGGATGGCATCTGTCGGTCCTTTGGGTGCCGGGGTTGCTGGATTCATGATGTGCGATCCCGATGCGATGCGACAGGGTCTTGGGGATTTTTCTGGCCTGCGCCGCCGCCTGGGCGTTGTGAACCGGGAACGGCAAGCGGCCGAGCCGGAGGACGAGCCGCCCGCATCGCGCGCCATCGGCCTGCCCGGACGCGCGCCCTCGGGCGGGGCCGAGGGGTTCGCCATGGCGCCGGCCCCGGCGCGGCCGGCCATCAGTTTCGCAGGCGGCGCGAAGCCCTTCTCGCGGATCTCGCCGGCACAGGCATTCGAAGCCATGCCACCGGCGCCGAGCGGCCGCTTCTCGGGTGGTGCGGGCGCCGCAAGGCCCGGCCCCGCCTTTCTCAGGGCTCCAGCAGGGCCTTGCGGAAATCGGGGTCCGAGAGCACCACCTCCTTCGCTCCCAGCGCCGCCGCGCGCTCCAGCGCCCGCGAGGTCTGGACCTGCGCATATTCGACCGCCTGCGCCAGGCTGCGCCCGCTTCCCAGGGCGGCGGTGATGAGGCCGGCGAACAGGTCTCCGGTTCCTGCCATGGCCAGCGGCAGATGCGGCGTGGGGTGGCGCGACAGGCCTTCGGGGCCGTGGATCACGCTTTCCAGCATGCCCGGCGCCGTCTCGCGCAGCTTGCAGCCGGTGACGATCAGCTGCGCCTCGGGCGCCATGCGCAGGGCGCGGGCGGCGCGGTGGATGTCGGCCAGTTCCGCGATGGGCTGGCCGGTCAGCCAGGCGACCTCGAACGGGTTGGGCGAGGCGATGTCGGCCAGGGGCAGCAGCCGGTCGCGGAAGGTGTCGGCGATCTCCCTGGGCACATAGAGCCCCGGCTGCTCGTCGCCCAGCACCGGGTCGCAGTAATAGCGCAGGTGCGGGTTCGCCGCCTTGGCGCGGGCGACGAAATCGGCGGTCAGCCGCGCCACCTCGGCCGAGCCGATATAGCCGGTCAGCAGGAAATCCGCGCGCTGGGGCAACCCGCGGTCCCAGGCGCCCTGCAGCAGCTCGGCGAAGAAATCGCCCGGCAGCGCCCGGCCGCGCAGGCTCGGGTAGTCCGGCGTGTTGGAAAAGATCACCGTCGGGATCGGCGCCACCTCCAGCCCGGCGGCCAGCATCGGAAAGACCGCGGCGGAATTGCCGACATGGCCCATGACCACCTGGCTCTGGATCGAGATCGCCAGCGGCCGGCTCATGCGCTGCCCTCCAGCCGCCTGGACCAGTCCTCGACCCGTCCGCTCTCCAGCCGGCGGATGGCGTAGCGCCGCCAGCCCTCGGCCAGCACGTCGAGCGCGGCGATGCCCTGCAGCTCGCCCAGGTTCAGCCGGTCCACGTAAAGCGCATGCCACAGCCGGCGCAGCGTCCAGTCGGGCGCTACCCGGTCGATCAGTTCCAGCCGGTCGCCGGACGCCACGATCCCCGGCTCCAGCACGCGGTAATACCAGCCGGTGCGGCCGCTTTGCTGCACGCGCCGCGCCATGTCCTCGATGCCGAAGCGCCGGTTCAGCTTCCAGCAGGGCTGCCGCCCCTGCGAGACCTGCACCAGTGCCCCGCCCAGCCGGAAGATGTCGCCCACCGCCACCTCCGCCTCGGTCGGCCCCTCGGTCGAGATATTCTCGCCAAAGGCGCCGGGCGTTTCCAGAAGTCCCCTGATTTCTTCGTTCCTCAAATACCCCACGGGGGGCCGGGGGTGTGAAACCCCCGGTGCTTCGGCCAGGCGCGGCCGTCCAAGCTCCTCGCGCCAGGCTGCATAATGATCGAACGGATAGTGATGCACGGCCTTTTCCGGCCCGCCATGCACGCGGCGGTCGGCCTGCTCGTCGCCTTCGAATCCCTCGGGGCCAAGCGCCAGCGGCCGGTCCACCGGGCGCTTGTCGATGCCGCTTTTCTGCTCGCTTCCGGACAAGGGGGCGGCCTTGCCCGTCAACAGGATGATTTCCGGCATGGTTGCCCTCCGTTCGCATCGCCGCCAGATTAGCCAAACCCCCGGCAGGCTCAAGGGAGCCGGCGTCGCATCTTTCCTGCCCGTCCCTTGGGCAGCGTCGCCCGAAACCTGCCCGCCGGCGTGCAGATCCGGTGCGGGACGGTGCGGCGAGGGGGCGATGCGTTGCGGGCGCGCTGTTTCGGTGGCAACTGCAAGGGCGGCACAGGCAGGAAGCAGATGGACAAGCGCCTTTCCATCGTCGTCATCGAACCCGACCCCGAGCGCGCCGCCCCGATCGTGGACGGGCTGCGCGAAATCGGCGACCATGACATCCGCATCATTTCCGAGGAGACCGGGCTGGCGCGCCATATCGCCGAATGCCGGCCCGACATCGTGCTGATCGACCTGGCCAACCCCTCGCGCGACGTGCTGGAGGAACTGGCGGTGGCCTCGGGCCCGACCGAGCGGCCGGTGGCGATGTTCGTGGACCGCTCGGACGAGCACCTGACCCGGGCGGCGGTCGAGGCCGGGATCTCGGCCTATGTCGTGGATGGGCTGCGGCCGGAGCGCATCAAGCCGGTGCTGGACGCGGCCGTCGCGCGCTTTCACATGGTCCAGCGCATGCGCGCCGAACTGGCCGCCACCCGCGCGGCGCTGGAGGAGCGCAAGGTGATCGACCGTGCCAAGGCGGTGCTGATGAAGGCGCGCGGCATCGACGAGGAGGCCGCCTATGCGCTCTTGCGCAAGACGGCGATGGACCAGGGCAAGCGCGTGGCCGAGATCGCGCAGCAGCTGGTCCTGGCCGCGGGGTTGCTCTCATGCCGCTGACGCCCCTGCGCCTGGGCTATGTGCCGCTGATCGACGCCGCACCGCTGATCGTGGCGCGCGAGCTGGGCTTTGCCGCCGAGGAGGGCTTGGAGTTCCGGCTGCTGCGCCTGGGTGCCTGGGCGCAGGCCCGCGACATGCTGGGCGCCGGGCTGATCGAGGCGGCGCATATGCTGGTGCCGATGCCGGTGGCGCAGGCGCTGGGGTTGGGGCCGGCGCTGCCGGACCTGGACCTGGTGATGTTCCTGTCCCAGGGCGGGCAGGCGGTCGCGGTCAGCGCCGCGCTGGCCGCCAGGATGCGCGACCAGGGCCATGATTTCGACTTCCGCGACGCCCGCAAGGCCGCCCATGCCCTGCATGGCGCCGCCCCCGGCCGGCTGCGGGTGGGCGTGCCCTTTCATTTCTCGACCCAGCTGGAACTGATCCGGCACTGGCTCGGTGCCTGCGATTTCCGCCCGGCCTTGGAGGTCGTCACCGTGCCGCCGCCGCTGATGGCCGAATCCATGGCCGCGGGCGAGGTCGATGCCTTCTGCGTCGGCGAGCCCTGGGCGTCGAGTGCCTTGGACCGCGGCCTTGCCGCGCTGCTCTTGCCCGGCACGGCGATCTGGGCCTCGCCGCCGGAAAAGGGGCTGGTGCTGCGCCGCAACTTTTCCGAAGCCGAGCCGCAGCTGACGGGCGCGCTGATGCGGGCGGTCTGGCGCGCCGGGCGCTGGCTCGACGAGCCCGAGAACCGCGACACCGCCGCCGAGATCCTGTCGCGGCGCGAATATCTGGATCTGCCGGCCGAACTGGCCGAGCGCGGGCTGACCGGGCGGATGCAGGTCACGCCTTCGGGCGAGATCCGCCATGTGCCGGGCTTCGTCGCCTTCCATGCCGGGGCGGCGAATTTCCCTTGGAAAAGCCTGGCTGCACTGTTCGCGCAGCGCATCGCCCTGCGTCACGGGCTGGAGCCGGGACCGGCGATGCAAAAGGCGATGGCGCATTTCCGCACCGATCTTTACCGCCGGCACCTGCGCGAGGCGGGGGCGGCGCTGCCCGGCGCCTCGGCCCGGCTGGAGGGCGCGCTGGCTGAGGACCGCGAGGTCGCGGCCGAAAAGGGGCAGATGATTCTGCGTGCCGATGCCTTCTTCGACGGCACCGTCTTCGAGCCCCCTTTCGCCGGTTGAGCGTTTTGCAGGCAGGCCGGGCATGGGGCTGCCCGGCATTCGGGCGCAGCCTGTCGCGGATGCTGCGATGCCGCATCAAGGCTTGATCCGGCCCGCGTCCTGACCCAGTCTTGCCTCATGGCCCGGCGCAACGGCGCGCCATCGGCCCGCTCGCAATGATGCGGCACGGGTTTCCGCAAGGGCGCGGAGATCCTCCCCCGAAAGCGTAAATCCGCTGCGGTATTCGCCGCTCGGCCGCGCTTTCCGACAGCCTTCGCCATCAGCAACGCATCGGAGCCACCATGTCCGCCGTTCCCCCCGTTCCATCCTCCGAGGCCAGCCGCGCGCTGGGCCTCTCGACCTTCGCCTTCACCATCTGCTTCGCGGTATGGACCATCTTCTCGATCATCGGCCTGCAGATCCGCGAGCAGCTTTCCCTGACCGAGACGCAGTTCGGCCTGCTGATCGGCTTGCCGATCCTGACCGGCTCGCTGGTGCGCATCGCGCTTGGCGTGCTGACCGACCGGCTGGGCGGGCGGCGCGTCTATACGCTGACCATGCTGGCCGCCGCCGGCGCGACCTTCCTGCTGTCCTGGGCCAGCACCTGGCCGCAGATGCTGCTGGCGGCGCTGGGCGTCGGGCTGGCCGGCGGATCCTTCGCCGTCGGCGTGGCCTATGTCTCGCGCTTTTACGACAAAGGGCGGCAGGGCACGGCGCTGGGCATCTTCGGGGTCGGAAATGTCGGCGCCGCCGTGACCAAATTCGCCGCGCCCTTCGTCATGCTGGCACTGGGCTGGCAGGCGACCGCGCAGATCTGGGCCGGTGCGCTGGCGCTGACCGCCGTGCTGTTCTGGGTCTTCAGCAAGGACGACCCGGTCACCGCCGCAGGGGCCAGCCGCAAGGCGCCCTTGCGCGCCGAGTTCGCGCCGCTGGGCCAGGTCCGGGTCTGGCGCTTCTCGGCCTATTACTTCTTCAGCTTCGGCGGCTTCGTGGCGCTGGCGCTGTGGCTGCCGCATTACCTGACGCAGGTCTACGGCTTCGGTGTCGGGACCGCCGGCATGATCGGCGCGGCCTATTCCATCCCCGGCTCGATCTTCCGCGCCTGGGGCGGGGTGCTGTCCGACCGCATCGGCGCGCGGGCGGTGATGTATGCGACCTTCCTCGTCTCGCTGGTCGCGACGGCGATCCTGTCGATCCCCTCGGGCGTGCCGGTGCCGGTCTTTTTGGCGGTGATCTTCGTGCTGGGCTTCTTCATGAGCCTGGGCAAGGCCGCTGTCTACAAGCACATCCCCAGCTATTACCCCGGCCATGTCGGCGCGGTCGGCGGGCTGGTCGGCATGATCGGCGGCCTTGGCGGCTTTGCGCTGCCGCTGCTGTTCGGCTGGCTGCGCGACCAGACCGGGCTGTGGTCCAGCTGCTTCATGGCGCTGTTCCTGCTGGTCGGGCTCTGCGCGCTCTGGATGCATGCCTCGATCCGCCAGATGGGCCGCGCGCCCCTGCAAGCCGCCTGAGAAAGGAGTCACGCGATGAAGAAACTGGTCGTCATCGGCGCCGGCATGGCCTCGGGCCGCCTGCTGGAGCAGCTGTTCGAGGCCGCGCCCGGCGAATGGCATGTCACCCTGTTCAACGCCGAGCCGCGCGGCAATTACAACCGGCTGATGCTCTCGCCGGTCCTGTCGGGCGAAAAGACCTATGAGCAGATCGTCACCCATGACGCGGACTGGTATGCCGCGCATGGCGTCGATTGCCGCTTCGGCGAGCCGGTGGTGCGGATCGACCGCGCCAATCGCGCCGTCTATTCCAATTCGGGCGGCGCGCCCTATGACGCGCTGGTCATCGCCACCGGCTCGGCGCCCTTCATCATCCCGGTGCCGGGCAGCGATCTGCCGGGCGTGGTGACCTATCGCG
Organism: Paracoccus sp. P2; assembly: GCF_046335115.1. Lineage (NCBI taxonomy): Bacteria > Pseudomonadati > Pseudomonadota > Alphaproteobacteria > Rhodobacterales > Paracoccaceae > Paracoccus > Paracoccus sp. P2. The sequence continues at coordinate 94,975 of NZ_JBGOSN010000001.1, forward strand.
ACCTCGAGGACACCAATGCGATGATCGAGGCCGGTATCGCCGGCAAGGATGCCGTGGTGATCGGCGGCGGGCTGCTGGGCCTTGAGGCCGCGGCCGGCATGGCGGCGCGCGGCGCCCGCGTCACCGTCGTCCACCTGATGGGCCACCTGATGGAGCGGCAGCTGGACCCCGCCGCCGGCTATCTGCTGCAGCGCGACCTGGAGCGCCGCGGCATCAAGGTGCATTGCAAGGGCGCGACCAAGGCGATCCTGGGCCATGGCCGGGCCGAGGCGGTGCTGCTGGAGGACGGCACCGTCCATCCCGCCGACCTGGTCTGCATGGCGGTCGGCATCCGCCCCGAGGTGCGGCTGGCCAATGACGCGCATCTGGAGGTCGAGCGCGGCATCGTCGTCGACGACGCCCTGCGCACCAGCGACCCGCATATCTTCGCGCTTGGCGAATGCGTCGAGCATCGGGGGCAGGTCTTCGGCCTTGTCGCGCCGCTTTACGACCAGGCCAAGGTGCTGGCCCGCACCCTGCTGGGCGAGGAGGCCGAGTTCCGCCCGGTGCAGACCGCGACCAAGCTGAAGGTGACGGGCTGCGACCTGTTCAGCGCCGGCGATTTCGCCGAAGGCGAGGGGCGCGAGGACATCGTGTTTCGCGACCCCGGCCGCGGCATCTACAAGCGGCTGGTCTTGGAAAACGACCGCATCATCGGCGTGGTCATGTATGGCGACACCGCCGACGGCAACTGGTTCTACGGGCTGATGAAGGACGAAACCGACGTGTCGGAGATGCGCGACACGCTGATCTTCGGCCCGGCCTTCCAGGGGGGGACCGCGCTGGACCCTATGGCGGCCGTTGCAGCCTTGCCGCCTGAGGCGGAGATCTGCGGCTGCAACGGCGTCTGCAAGGGAGCGATCACCGATGCGGTGCTGAATGGCGCAACCACGCTCGACGCGGTGCGCGCAACCACCAAGGCGTCGGGATCGTGCGGCACCTGCACCGGGCTGGTCGAGCAGGTGATGAAGCTGACGCTGGGCGACGGCTTCGTCGCGCCCGCGCCCGCCGGCATGTGCAAATGCACCGACCACAGCCACGAGGACGTGCGGCGGCTCATCAAGTCCATGGGGCTGAAGTCGATCCCGGCCGTCATGCAGGAACTGGGCTGGAAGAGCGTGGGCGGCTGCCATTCCTGCCGCCCGGCGCTGAACTATTACCTGCTGGCGGAATGGCCCCTGGAATATCAGGATGACCGCCAGTCGCGCTTCGTGAACGAAAGGAACCACGCCAATATCCAGAAGGACGGCACCTATTCCGTGGTGCCGCGCATGTGGGGCGGCGTCACCACGCCCTCGGAACTGCGCGCCATCGCCGATGCGGCCGAGAAATATGCCGTGCCGATGGTCAAGGTCACCGGCGGCCAGCGCATCGACCTGCTGGGCGTGAAGAAGCAGGACCTGCCGCATATCTGGGCCGACCTGAACGCGGCCGGGCTGGTCTCGGGCCATGCCTATTCCAAGGGGCTGCGCACGGTGAAGACCTGCGTCGGCAGCGAGTTCTGCCGCTTCGGCACCCAGGATTCCACGGGCCTCGGCATCCGGCTGGAAAAGCTGCTCTGGGGTTCCTGGACGCCGCACAAGGTCAAGCTGGGCGTCTCGGGTTGCCCCAGGAACTGCGCCGAGGCGACCTGCAAGGATGTGGGCGTGATCTGCGTCGACAGCGGCTACCAGATCAGCGTCGCCGGGGCCGCCGGGATGGAGGTGAAGGAGACCGAGCTCCTGGCCGCGACCCCCTGCGAAGACGAGGCGGTCGAGATCATCACCGCCTTCATCCAGCTTTACCGCGAGCACGCGCGCTATCTGGACCGGCCCTATAAATGGGTGGCCAAGGTCGGGCTCGACTGGGTCAAGGAACAGATCGCCGACCTGCCGACCCGCCGCGCGCTGGTCGAGCGGTTCGAGATCAGCCAGTCGGTCTATCGCAAGGATCCCTGGGCCGAACATTCCACCACCACCGAGACGCCCCGATGGGCGCCCCTTGCCGATCTGACCCTGGAGGCTGCGGAATGACCGTCTTTGTCGATATCGGAGCCCTGGACGACATCCCCCGCCAGGGCGCGCGGGTGATCCGCACCGCGCAGGGCTGCGTCGCCGTCTTTCGCACCGCCGACGACCGGGTCTTTGCGCTGGACGACCGCTGCCCGCACAAGGGCGGCCCGCTGTCCGAGGGCATCGTGCATGGCGATCGCGTGACCTGCCCGCTGCACAACTGGGTGTTCGACATGAACTCGGGCGCCGCGCAGGGCGCCGACGAGGGCGCGGTCCGCACCTGGCCCGTCCGCGTCGAACAGGGCCGCGTCCTGATCAGCGCCGAACTCGTCTCCCGCTCGAACGCCGCCTGAGGAGTTGCATCATGTCCTATGTCAATCCTGCCGATTTCGCGAAGAAGATGATCGACGCCGGCGAGGCCAAGGTCTTCATGTCCACCAAGGACACGCTGATCCGCGCCTATATGGCCGGGGCGATCCTGGCGCTTGCCGCCGCCTTTGCCGTGACCGTCACCGTGAACACCGGCGAGCCGCTGCTGGGCGCGCTGCTGTTCCCGGTCGGCTTCTGCATGCTCTACCTGCTGGGCTTCGACCTGCTGACGGGCGTGTTCACGCTGGTGCCGCTGGCGCTGATCGACCGGCGGCCGGGGGTGACGGTCCAGGGCATGCTGCGCAACTGGGGCCTGGTCTTTTGCGGCAATTTCGCCGGCGCCTTCACCGTCGCGGTGTTCATGGCGATCATCGTCACCTTCGGCTTTTCCGAGGCGCCGAACGCGGTCGGCGAACAGATCGGCCATATCGGCGAGGGGCGCACGATCGGCTATGCCGCCCATGGCGCGGCGGGGATGCTGACGCTGTTCGTCCGCGCGGTCATGTGCAACTGGATGGTTTCGACCGGCGTCGTGGCGGCGATGATGTCCACCAGCGTCTCGGGCAAGGTCATCGCCATGTGGATGCCGATCCTGATCTTCTTTTACATGGGGTTCGAGCATTCCATCGTGAACATGTTCCTGTTTCCGGCCGGGCTGCTGCTGGGCGGCCAGTTCACCATCATGGACTACATGATCTGGAACGAGATCCCGACCGTGCTGGGCAACCTGGTCGGCGGGCTGACCTTTGTCGGCGCGATGATCTATGCCACGCATCACAAGACCTCGCCCCGGCGCGAACCCGAGGCCGCCGAGCCCGTCCCGGTCGCCGCCGAATGAGCGTCGCCATGCAGAGCATCCGCACAACCTGTCCCTATTGCGGCGTGGGCTGCGGCGTGCTGGCCGCGCCGGACGGCCGCGGCGGGCTGGGCATCGCCGGCGACCCCGATCATCCGGCGAACAAGGGCCGGCTTTGCGTCAAGGGCTCGGCGCTTGGCGAGACAATTGGTCATGCCGGGCGGCTGCTTGCCCCGCGTATCCACGGGCGCGAGGCCGGCTGGGACGAGGCGCTGGATCTGGTCGCGCGCCGGTTTTCCGAAACCATCGCCAAGCACGGGCCGGATTCGGTCGGCTTCTACGTCTCGGGGCAGCTGCTGACCGAGGATTACTATGTCGCCAACAAGCTGATGAAGGGCTTCATCGGCTCGGGCAATATCGACACCAATTCGCGGCTCTGCATGGCCTCGGCGGTGGCGGGGCACCGGCGGGCCTTCGGCACCGACACGGTGCCGGGGCTCTACGAGGATCTGGAACTGGCCGATACGGTGGTGCTGGTCGGCTCGAATCTGGCCTGGTGCCATCCGGTGCTTTACCAGCGGCTGGCCGCGGCGCGCGAGGCGCGGGGCACGCGGGTCGTGGTGGTCGATCCGCGCCGCACCGCCACCTGCGACATCGCCGACCTGCATCTGCCGCTGGCGCCGGGGTCGGATGCGGCGCTGTTCAACCTGCTTCTGGCAGAAATCGGCAGAAAATCAGAGATCTGTGCAGATAACCTGGAAGGAATCGAGGATGCCATGGCCGCCGCGCGCGAGACGCTGCCCTCGGCCACCGGGCTGGCGCACAGCCAGATCAGGCAATTCCTCGACCTGTGGCTGCACAGCGACAAGGTGGTGACGGTCTGGTCGCAGGGTGTGAACCAGTCCGACAGCGGCACCGACAAGGTGAATACGATCCTGAACTGTCACCTGGCCAGCGGCCGCATCGGCCGGCCGGGCATGGGCCCGTTCAGCGTCACCGGCCAGCCCAATGCCATGGGCGGGCGCGAAGTCGGGGGGCTCGCCAACATGCTGGCCTGCCACCTGGAGATCGAGAACCCAGCGCATCGCGAGGCGGTGCGTGCCTTCTGGAACGCGCCGCGCATGGCCGAGCGGCCGGGGCTGAAGGCCGTGGACATGTTCCGCGCCGTCGAGGACGGCCGGATCAAGGCGCTGTGGATCATCTGCACCAACCCCGCCGCGACCATGCCCGAGGCCGACCGCGTCGCCCGCGCCATCGCCGGATGCGATTTCGTCGTTGTCTCGGACATCATGGCGCGGACCGACACCGTGCGGCTGGCGCATGTGGCCTTGCCGGCGACCGGCTGGGGCGAAAAGGACGGCACGGTGACGAATTCCGAACGCCGCATCAGCCGCCAGCGCCGGACGCTGGCCCCCGCCGGGCGGGCGCGCGACGACTGGCGCATCCTGGCCGAGGTCGGGCGCCGCATGGGCTGGCCGGGGGCCTTCGGCTGGACCAGCCCAGCCGAGGTCTTTGCCGAACATGCCGCGCTGTCGGGCATCGCGGGCGGGTTGGGCAGCGATTTCGACATCTCGGCCCATGCCGGCATCACCCAGGCGGAATATGACGCGCTGGAGCCTTTCCTTTGGCCGCAATCGGCGGGCAGGCAGGGCGGGCGGTTCTTTGGCGACGGGCGGTTCCATACGCCCTCGGGCCGGGGGCGGATGGTCGCGGTCACGCCGCGCCCGCCGCAGCCGGTCGGCGGGGATCATCCGTTCCGGCTGAACACCGGCCGGGTGCGCGACCATTGGCACAGCATGACCCGCACCGGCCTGTCGCCTCGCCTGTCGCGCCACCTGGCCGAGCCCTTCCTGGAACTGCACCCAAGCGATGCCGCCCGGCTGGGCCTGGCCCCCGCCAGCCTGGCCGAGGTCGAAAGCCCGCAGGGCCGGGCCGTGCTGCGGGTGCTGGTCAGCGACCGGGTGGCGCCGGGCCATCCCTTCGCCCCGATGCACTGGACCGGAGAGACCGCGCCCTCGGGCCGGGTCGATGCGCTGGTGCCGGGGACGGTCGATCCGGTCTCGGGCCAGCCGGCGCTGAAATCGGCACCGGTGGCGATCCGGCCCTTTGCCGCGCGCTGGTTCGGCTTTGCCGTCTCGGCCAGCGCGATCCGGCCGGATTGCGACTATTGGGCGCGGGCGACGCTGCCCCGCGGGGAGCAGGCCGAACTGGCCGGGCTGGAGATGCCGCAGGACTGGACCGCCCATGCCCGCGCGCTGTTCGGCCTGCCGGACGAGCCGCTGGTGCTGCATGACCGCGCCCGCGGGCAGGTGCGGCTGGCCTTCCTGCGCGAGGGGCGCTTGCGGGCGGCGCTGTTCGTGGCGCCCGGGCCGGTGGGCCTGTCGCGCAGCCATGTCGCGGCGCTGCTGGGCGAGGGCGGGGCCGAGGTGCTGGCCGGCCGCCCCGGCGCCGACCGCCCGGACGAGGGCGCGCTGGTCTGCGCCTGCTTTGGCATCGGCGTGAACAGCATCGTGCGGGCCATTGCCAGCCAGGCCCTGACCTCGGTCGAGGCAGTGGGGCAGGCGCTGCGGGCGGGCACCAATTGCGGCTCGTGCCGGCCCGAGATCCGCGCGCTGCTGGAGGCCGGCACCGCCTGCCGGGCGGCGGCCGAATAGGGGGCGGCCGAGTAAGGGCGGCCGATCCTATTCGTTCTCGCAGGCAAAGACCATGGCGCTGCCGGGCTGGGCGGCGACGCGGATCAGGCTGCCCGGCGCGGGCAGGACCAGGCCGGGAATGCGCGATTTCATCGCTGCACCGCCGGGTTCCAGCCGGATCTCGATCAGGCTTTCGCGGCCCAGATAGCGCGCGCGTTCGACCCGCGCCGGGGTGCCGCCGGCCTCGGCCGGGACCAGGTGCTGCGGGCGGACGGCGACCTCGGCCCGGCTGCCCTCGGCCAGGCCGGGGGCGGGAAAGGCGCCCAGCACGGTCTGCACCCGCCCGCCCGCCACCCGGCCCGCGACGATGTTCAGGTCCGAGAAGAAGGCCGCGACGCCGCGGTCGGCCGGGCGGTCGTAAAGCTCGTCCGGGCGGCCTTCCTGGATCAGCCGGCCCCGGCGCATGACGGCGATGCGATGGCCCATCAGCATCGCCTCCTCGGGGTCGTGCGTGACCATCACCACCGCGGTTTCGGTTTCGCGCAGCAGGTCCAGCGCCGCGTCGCGCACCCCGTCGCGCAGCCGGTGGTCGAGGCTGGAGAAGGGTTCGTCCATCAGCATCAGGCAGGGCCGTGGCGCCAGGGCCCGGATCAGCGCCACGCGCTGCTGCTCGCCGCCCGAAAGCTCGTGGGGGTATTTCGCGGCATGGCCGGCCAGGCCCACCCGCTCCAGCAGCGCGGCGATCCGGTCGCGGTCCTGCCGCGCCGGGCCGCGCAGGCCGAAGCCGACATTCGCCGCCACGTCCAGATGCGGGAACAGTGCGAAATCCTGGAACACCATCCCGACCGGCCGGCGCTCGGGCGGCAGGAAGGCGCCGCCTTCCGACATCGGCCGGCCGGCGATGCGCACGACGCCCGAATCGGGCCGCTCGATGCCGGCGATCATGCGCAGCGTGGTGGACTTGCCGCAGCCCGAAGGGCCGAGCAGGCAGGTCACCTGGCCGGGCGCCACGCTGAAGCCGACATCCTCGACCGCCGCCACGCCGGCGAAACGGCGGCACAGCGCCTCGACCTCCAGCATGGGCGGGGACGGGGTATCGGGTGCGGCAACGCGCGCATCCACCTGGCTGGCCCAGTCGGGAGGGCTGGCGAATTGGTTCATCGGCATCCCTTCGTGACCGCAACCGCATGAGAATAGTTTACATTACTAATTAGTTTAGTAAACATGTCGAGAAATCGCAAGGAGGACAGGGAATGCGTGTCGGACTATCTGGAGTGATCGGTATCCTGCTGGCGGCGCAGGCCGTCGCCGCAAGCGCCCAGGAAGTGAACCTTTACACCACGCGCGAGCCGAACCTGATCGAGCCGCTGCTGGCCTCGTTCACCGAAACCACCGGGGTCAAGGTCAACACGATCTTCCTCAAGGACGGCCTGCCCGAGCGGGTCGAGCAGGAGGGCGAGGCCTCGCCCGCCGATGTGTTGATGACCGTGGACATTGGCAACCTGGTCGACCTGGTCGACCGTGGCCTGACCCAGCCCGTCGAATCCGAGGCGCTGGCCGCCGCCATCCCGGAAAACCTGCGCGACAAGGACGGCAACTGGTTTGCGCTGTCGCAGCGCGCGCGGGTGCTTTACGCCGACAAGGATCTGGATCTGGCGAGCTTCACCTATGAAGACCTCGCCAAGCCGGAATGGCAGGGCAAGGTCTGCATCCGTTCGGGCCAGCACCCCTATAACGTGGCGCTGACCGCCTCTTACATCGTGCATCACGGCGAAGAGGCCGCCAAGGCCTGGCTGGAAGGCGTCAAGGCGAACCTGGCCCGCACCGCCGGCGGCGGCGATCGCGACGTGGCGCGCGACATCATGGGCGGCATCTGCGAGATCGGCATCGCCAATTCTTATTACGTCGGGCTGATGCGCAGCGGCGCCGGCGGCCCCGAGCAGGAGGAATGGGTCAAGGCGATCAAGGTCATCCTGCCCACTTTCGAGGGCGGCGGCACGCAGGTCAATGTCTCGGGCGCCGCGGTGGCCAAGCATGCGCCGAACCGCGACCAGGCGGTGCAGCTGCTGGAATACCTGGTCTCGGATGAGGCGCAAAGGATCTATGCCGAGGCGAATTTCGAATACCCGGTCAAGCCCGGCGTGGCGGTCAGCCCGGTGATCGAGGACATGGCGGGGCTTCAGGTCGACGGCACCGACCTGACCGAGATCGCCCGCCAGCGCAAGGCGGCGAGCGAACTGGCCGAGGCGGTGGGATTCGACAACTGAACCCGCCGCGGACGCAGGCCGCATGACCCCGGAACTGACACGAATCCCCCGCGTCCGCGCGGGGATGGGCTGGCAGGCGGCGGCTTTGGCCGTCGCCGCGCTGGTTCTGCTGCCGGTGCTGGCGCTGGGGCTGTTCGCGCTGCGGGGCAGCCCGGGGCTGTGGGCGCATCTGGTCAGCAATGTGCTGCCGGTCGCGGCGCGGCAGACGGTGATCCTGCTTCTGGGCGTCGGCGCCATCGTCGCCACGCTCGGCACGGTCACGGCCTGGCTGGTCGCGGCTTGCGATTTTCCGGGGCGGCGCATCTTCGGCTGGGCGCTGCTGCTGCCCTTGGCGGTGCCGACCTATATCGTCGCCTATGCCTATCTGGACCTTCTGCACCCGGTCGGCCCGGTGCAGGGCGTGATCCGCGGCTGGCTGGGCTATGCCAGCCCGCGCGAGTTCCGCCTGCCCGACATCCGCTCGATGCCCGGCTGCATCCTGCTCTTGGGGCTGGTGCTTTACCCCTATGTCTACCTGCCGGTGCGGGCGCTGTTCGCCATGCAGGCGGGCAATCTGCTGGATGCGGGGCGCACGCTGGGGGCGGGACCGGTCGCCACCTTCCTGCGCGTGGCCCTGCCGCTGGCGCGGCCCGCCGTCGCCATCGGCACCGCGCTTGCGCTGATGGAGGCGATGAACGACATCGGCGCGGCCGAGTTCCTGGGCGTGCGCACGCTGACCGTCTCGGTCTATTCGACCTGGATCAACCGCTCGGACCTGCCGGGCGCGGCACAGATCGCGCTGGCGATGCTGGCCATCACCATGGCGCTGGTCATGCTGGAGCGCCGCGGCCGCCGGCGCCAGCGCTATGCGGCGGGTGCGCAGCCCCTGCGGCGCATGCGGCTGCGCGGCTGGCGGGCCGGGGGTGCGATGCTGGTCTGCGCGCTGCCGGTCGCCCTGGGCTTCGCGGCGCCGGCCTGGTATCTGGCCAGCGCGGCCTGGGCGCGCTATCGCTTTGCCGGGCTTTCGCCGCGCATCATCGAAGAGGCCGGCAATACCGCCTTGTTCGCCGCGGCGGCGACGCTGGTCGCGCTGCTGCTGGGCCTGGTCGTGACGGGGGCGGCGCGGATGCGGCCCGGACGCCTGACCCGCAGCATGGCGCGGCTTTCGACGCTGGGCTATGCGGTGCCGGGCACCATCCTGGCCATCGGGCTTTTGCCGGTGATCGCGCTGGCCGACCGGCAGATCGCCGCCGTCTCGCAGGCGCTGCTGGGCGCGGGGCCGGGGCTTTTGCTGCTGGGCTCGGGCGCGGCGCTGGTCTATGCCTATGTCGCGCGGTTCCTGGCCATCGCCACCGGCGGGATCGAGGCCGGGCTCAGCCGGGTGCCCGCCTCGCTCGACCATGCGGCGCGCACGCTGGGCCGCAGCCCCGGCCAGGTGTTCCGGCAGGTGCATGTGCCGATCTCGCGCCCGGCGCTGGCGGCCTCGGGGCTGTTGATCTTTGTCGACTGCGTCAAGGAACTGCCGGCGACGCTGCTGCTGCGGCCGCTGAACTTCGAGACGCTCTCGACCCATCTTTACGGCGAGGCGGCGCGCGGCACCTATGAGGACGCGGCCATCGTCGCGCTGATCATCGTCGTCATCGGCATCCTGCCGGTAATCGTGCTGGCGCGGACGATTCGCCGGTGATCGCGGCATATTGTCCCTTTCCTCCGGCGCGGATTTCTGACAGGGCTGCGCCCATGCAGGGTCGAAGCGGACATCGGACGACGGGGCTTGGACGCGGCGGGCCGCTCTGGCGCCTGGGCCGCTGGCTGGCGGTGCTGCCTTTCCTGCTGTTCTCGCTGATCCAGCCCGGCACCATGATCGCCCGCGACGCGCAGGGCGCCGTCGCCATCGTGCTGTGTTCGGGCGAGGGGCCGGTGCAGATGGCCGTTGCCGCCGATGGCAGCCTGGTCCCGGCCGACGAGATCCCGCATGGCGATCCGCATGCCTGCGCCTGGGCGCCGCATGGCCAGCCGCTGTTGCAGGGCGCCGTGGCCGACGCGCCCCAGCCCCTTGCCGCTGCGGCGCGCCTTGCGCTTTGGCCGGCGCCGCCGGCCCCGCCGCATGCCTCGGCCCTGCCTGAGCCCTCGGCGCGCGGACCGCCGCGCCTCATCTGACGGAATCCTGTTTCGGCAGCCGACGGGCCAGGGCCCGGCGGCGCCTTTTCCACAAGATGAGAACGATCATGCAAAATCCTGTTTTCGGCGCGCTTTGCGCCACGCTTCTGGGCCTTGCGGCCGGTCCCGCCCTGTCCCATGCCACGCTGGAGAAATCCGAGGCCGCGGCCGGTGCCGCCTATCGCGCGGTGATCCGCATCGGCCATGGTTGCGACGGCCAGACCACCCACACCCTGCGGGTCGAACTGCCCGAGGGCTTTTACAACGCCAAGCCCATGCCCAAGCCGGGCTGGACGCTGGAGACGGTGAAGGGCGCCTATGCCCGGCCCTTCGACAATCACGGCACCCAGATGACCGAGGGCACGCGCGAGGTGGTCTGGTCCGGCGGTGCGTTGCAGGACGACTGGTATGACGAGTTCGTCATCCGCGGCACCGTCGGCGCGGATGTGGCGCCGGGCACGGTGCTGTATTTCCCCACCGTGCAGGAATGCGCAGAGGGCAAGGCGGACTGGACCGACGTTTCGGGCAGCAAGGAGGTGCCGAACCCGGCGCCGGGCCTGACGGTCACGGCGGGCAAGGCCGATCACGGGCATGGGCATGGGCATAGCCACGGGCACGGGCATGGGCCTGATGCCCAGGCCGCGGCTGCCGGCGGTCCGGTGGTCCTGGGCGATCTGGCGCTCAGCGGCGGCTTCAGCCGCGCCACGCCCCCCGGCGCGCCGGTGGCGGGCGGCTTCCTGACCATCGCCAACGGCGGGGACGAGGATCGGCTGGTCGCCGCCCATGCCGATTTCGCCGGCCGCACCGAGATTCACGAGATGGCCATGGAGGGCGAGGTGATGCGGATGCGCGAACTGCCCGATGGCCTGGCGATTCCGGCCGGGGCCACGGTCGAACTGAAGCCCGGCGGCTATCACCTGATGTTCATGGAGTTGAAGCAGCCGCTGGTCGAGGGCGAAACGGTCAATGTCACGCTGAGCTTCGAAAAGGCGGGCGAGGTCAGCCTGCCGCTGGCGGTCGGGCCGCGCAATGCCGGGGCGCAAAAAGGAGGTGGCCATGGCGGACACTAAGGGCAAATCCGGGTTGAAACCGCTGCGCTATGCGCTTTGGGCGCTGGTCGTGCTGGCGCTGGCCGGGCTGGGCTGGTTCCAGCTCGTCTCGCCCCGCTCGGGTTCGGGCACGGGCTCGATCGCCGATGCCGGGACGGCGGCGCTGGGGCGGGGCGACTACCGGCTGGTGGCGACCGACGGGACCGAGTTCAGCCAGGCCGCGCTGAAGGGCCAGCCCTCGGCGGTGTTCTTCGGCTTCACCCATTGCCCGGATGTCTGCCCGACCACGCTGGGCGACGTCGCCAGCTGGCAGGAGGAACTGGGCGAGGACGGCAAGAAGCTGCGGGTGTTCTTCGTCACCGTCGATCCCGAGCGCGACACGGTCGAGGCCTTGCGCGAATACGTGTCCTGGGTGCCGGGCGTGGTCGGGGTCTCGGGCGCGCCGGAAGAGGTCGCCAAGGCGATCAAGGCGTTCCGCATCTATGCCCGCAAGTCGCCGCTGGAAGGGGGCGACTATACCATGGACCATTCCTCGACCATGCTGCTCTTTGACGGCAACGGCGATTATGCCGGGCTGATCGGCTATCAGGAGGATCGCGAGCGCGCCCTGGCCAGCCTGCGCCGCCTGCTGAACGGCTGAAGTCTTGCGGCGCCGGACTTCCGGCGCCGCTTCCCCATCCGGCGGGCGGGCCGGTTTTCGTCTCCGAAATGTTTTGGAAAACGGCTTGGCGGGTGATTCCCAGCCCTGCGCCGGTGATTCGGCCGCGAAAGCGCCCTTGTCGGCGAAACGCGCTGTCTGATGTTAGCGCATGACATCCGCTGTCCCGCGCGTTCGTCGCGCCGCCCGGCGCGACGATACGGTTTTTCCCAGGAAACGCACGGTTTCTTGCAGCCCGCCGCCCGGTTCCGGCGGGTTTCGTCGGAATTATTGACCGGACCGGCCGGATGCGGTAGAAATTTCCCGAAAGGTTTCGGAACGGGCCGAGGCAGGCAGGCCCGATACTGCGAACGGTGCTGGGAGGCGCCTTTACCAAGGGGAGGATGAGGATGGGACGTATCAGCCGGGGCGCGCTGCGCCCGGTCGCATTGGCCGCGCTCATGGGCAGCATCGCGCTGCCTGCCGTGGCGGACGAGCTGTTCTATGTCGCGGGCGGCGTCGGCAAGCAGGCCGAGCATTTCAAGGAACTGGTCAAGCCCTGGGAGGAACGCACCGGCCACACGGTGACGCTGGTGCCGATGCCGCAGTCCAGCTCGGACCAGTTCGCGCAATACCGGCTGTGGCTGGCGGCGGGCACCAAGGACGTTGACCTGTATCAGACCGACGTGATCTGGGCGCCGCAGCTTTCCGAATATTTCGTCGACCTGTCCGAGGCGGCCAAGGATATTGTCGGCGAGCATTTCCCCTCGGTCATCGAAAGCCAGACCTCGGACGGCAAGCTGGTGGCGCTGCCGCTCTATACCGATGCCCCGGCGCTGTATTACCGCACCGACCTGCTGGAGAAATACGGCAAGGAGGTGCCCAGGACCTGGGCCGAACTGACCGAGACCGCCAAGCTGATCCAGGATGGCGAGCGGGCCGCGGGACAGGGCGACCTGTGGGGCTTCGTCTGGCAGGGCAATGCCTATGAGGGGCTTACCTGCAACGCGCTGGAATGGGTGAAATCCTTTGGTGGCGGCCAGATCGTCGAGGCGGACGGCACCGTCTCGATCAACAATCCGCAGGCTGTGGCGGCGCTGGAACTGGCGGCAGGCTGGATCGGCACCATCAGCCCGCGCGGCGTGCTGGCCCATAAGGAAGAAGAGGCGCGCGGCGTCTGGCAGACCGGCAACGCGGTCTTCATGCGCAACTGGCCCTATGCCTTCGCGCTGAGCGGCGGCGCCGACAGCGCGGTCAAGGACAAGTTCGACGTGGCGCCGCTGCCAGCCGGCACTGAGGAGGCCGGCTCGGCCGCGACGCTGGGCGGCTGGAACGTCGCGGTGTCGAAATTCTCGACCAAGCAGGAGGCGGCGGTCGATCTGGCGCTCTATCTCGCCTCGGCCGAGGCGCAGAAACGCCGCGCGCTGCTGGACGGCAACCTGCCGACCGTGGTCGCGCTTTACGACGACCCCGAGATCGCCGAGGCGGTGCCGCTGATCCCGCGCTGGAAAGAGGTCTTCGCCGATGCGGTGCCGCGCCCCTCGGGGCCGACCAAAAACAAGTATAACGAGGTCTCGTCGAAATTCTGGTCGGCCGTGCATGACACGCTGTCGGGCAACGGCAGCGCGGCCGAGAACCTGGAGCTGCTGGAGCTGGAGTTGAGCGACATGCAGGGCTCGGGCTGGTAAGGCGCTTGGCGGGGGCTGGCGGGTTTGCGCCGGCCCCGACCGGCCCCTGCGGCCGATGAGGAGTTTCCCCATGACTGACCCCATCGCGGGCCGCAGCGGCGGTCCCAGCCTGCGGCAGCGTCGGCAAAGGGCGGCCTTCTGGTTCCTGGCCCCCATGCTTTTCGCGCTGCTCTGCGTCGCGGCCTGGCCGCTGGCGCGCACCATCTGGTTCTCGTTCACCAACACCACGCTGTCGAACCTTTATGGCGGCGAATGGATCGGCTTCGACAACTACCTGTCGATGCGCACGCTGTCCTCGGGGCGGGTGGTCTGGCGCGGCACGCTGGTCGATCCGGCCTGGTGGAACGCGGTCTGGAACACCGTCCGCTTCTCGCTGATCTCGGTCGGGTTCGAGACGGTGCTGGGCCTGATCGTGGCGCTGGTGCTGAATGCCGAGTTCAGGGGCCGCGCCCTGGTGCGCGCCGCCATCCTGATCCCCTGGGCGATCCCGACCATCGTCTCGGCCAAGATGTGGGCCTGGATGCTGAACGACCAGTTCGGGATCCTGAACGACATCCTGCTGCGGCTGGGGCTGATCAGCGAAAAGATCGCCTGGACCGCCAGCACCGAAACCGCAATGACCGCCGTGCTGATCGTCGATATCTGGAAGACCACGCCCTTCATGGCGCTGCTGATCCTGGCCGGCTTGCAGATGGTGCCGCGCGACATCTACGAGGCGGCGCGGATCGACGGCATCCATCCGGTCAAGGTGTTCTTCCGCGTCACCCTGCCGCTGATCAAGCCGGCGCTGATGGTGGCGGTGATCTTCCGCATGCTGGACGCGCTGCGCATCTTCGACCTGATCTATGTGCTGACGCCGAACAGCTCGGCCACCAAGACCATGTCGGTCATCAGCCGCGAGAACATGATCGACTTCGACAAGTTCGCCTATGGCGCGGCGCAATCGACGCTGCTCTTCGCGATCATCGCCGTCTTCGTCAGCGCCTATATCTGGCTCGGCCGCGTGGACCTGGGCGGGGAGGGCTCGAAATGACCCGTCACAAGCTGCTCAAACGGATCGGCTTTTACGCGCTGGTCGTGGTGATCGTCGTCTTTTCGGTCTTTCCCTTCTACTATGCCGTCGTGACCAGCTTCGCCTCGGGGACGGCACTGTTTCGGGTGAATTACCTGCCCGCGGGCTTCGACCTGCGCAACTACCAGGCGGTGCTGGGGTCGAGGAACTTCCTTTATTCCATCGGCAACTCGCTGATCATCGCCACGGCCACGGTGGGGCTGTCGCTGTTCCTGGGCGTCACCGCCTCATACGCGCTGGCGCGGGTGCGGTTCCGGGGGCGGGGGCTTCTGCTGATGACCATCCTGGCCGTGTCGATGTTCCCGCAGATCGCCGTGCTGGCCGGGCTGTTCGAGCTGGTGCGCTTCCTGGGCATCTTCAACACCCATTGGGCGATGATCCTGTCCTACACGATCTTCACGCTGCCCTTCACCGTCTGGGTGCTGACCACCTTCATGCGCGACCTGCCGGTCGAGATCGAGGAGGCGGCGATCGTCGACGGCGCCAGCCCCTGGATCATCATCACCCGCGTCTTCCTGCCGCTTCTGTGGCCGGCGATGGTGACCACCGGGCTTCTGGCCTTCATCGGCGCCTGGAACGAGTTCCTGTTCGCGCTGACCTTCACCAGCACTGAAAGCATGCGCACCGTGCCGGTGGCCATCGGCCTGCTCTCGGGCGCCTCCGAGCAGGAGATCCCCTGGGGCCCGATCATGGCCGCCTCGGTCATCGTGACGGTGCCGCTGATCGTCCTCGTCCTCATTTTCCAGCGCAAGATCGTGGCGGGCCTGACCGCCGGCGGCGTGAAAGGTTGAACCATGGCCAAGATCGAGTTGAAGAACGTCACCAAGTCCTATGGCGGCTTGCAGGTCATCAAGGGCATCGACCTGGAGATCCGCAAGGGCGAGTTCATGGTCTTCGTCGGCCCGTCCGGCTGCGGCAAGTCCACGCTGCTGCGGCTGGTCTCGGGGCTGGAGGAGATCACCAGCGGCGACATGCTGTTCGACGGGCAACGGGTGAACGACCTGGTGCCCTCGGACCGCGGCATCGCCATGGTGTTCCAGAGCTATGCGCTTTACCCGCATATGAAGGTCTATGACAACATGGCCTTCGGCATGAAGCTGGCCAAGGCCGGCAAGGCCGAGATCGACCGCCGCGTGCGCGAGGCGGCGCGGCTGTTGCAGATCGAGCACCTGCTGGACCGCCTGCCCAAGCAACTGTCCGGCGGCCAGCGCCAGCGCGTCGCCATCGGCCGCGCCATCGTGCGCGACCCGCGCGTCTTCCTGTTCGACGAGCCGCTGTCGAACCTCGACGCGGCGCTGCGCGTGCAGACGCGGCTGGAGATCGCCCGGCTGCATCACGGCATGGAGGACGTGACGATGATCTACGTCACCCATGACCAGGTCGAGGCGATGACGCTGGCCGACCGCATCGCCGTGCTGCGCGACGGCAGGCTGGAGCAGGTGGGCACGCCGGCCGAGCTTTACGAGCGGCCGAACTCGACCTTCGTCGCCGGCTTCATCGGCAGTCCCAAGATGAACTTCCTGACCGACGGTTTCGCGCATGCGCATGACTGCGCGACCCTGGGTATCCGCCCCGAGCATATCGACATCGTCGAGGCCGGCCCCTGGTCGGGCGAGGTCGTCCATGCCGAGGATCTGGGCGCCGACCATTACCTTTTCGTCGAGATCGGCGCCGCCGAGCCGCTGGTCGTGCGCCAGCCGGGCAAGCTGGCCCGGCCGCTGGGCACGCGGCTGAACCTTGGGCCGCGCCTGGGCCACCTGCACCGTTTCGACGCCAACGACGCGCCGATCCGCTGAATCCACCACCCGCTTCCGCAGGGGAGCAACAAGGAGCGATGAATGACCATCCGAGTCACTGTCTGGGGCGAGAACGTCCACGAGCAGAAGAACCAGACCGTCGCCGGGATCTACCCGGACGGCATGCACAACACCATCGCCGCGGCGCTGAACCGCGATGACGGGATCGCGGCCGGCAGCGTCACCCTGCAAGATCCCGAGCATGGGCTGACGGCCGAGAGGCTGGCCGAAACCGACGTGCTGATCTGGTGGGGCCATTGCGCCCATGGCGAGGTGCAGGATGCGGTGGTCGAGCGCGTGGCCGAGGCGGTCTGGTCCGGCATGGGCATGATCTTTTTGCATTCGGCGCATTTCTCGAAACCCTTCAAGCGGCTGATGGGCACCCCCTGCAACCTGACCTGGCGCGAGGCGGGCGAGCGTGAGCGGCTGTGGCTGACCTCGCGCAACCATCCCATCGCCGCCGGCCTGCCCGATCATTTCGAGCTGGAGCACGAGGAGATGTATGGCGAGCCCTTCGGCGTGCCCGAGCCGCTGGAGACGGTCTTCGTCAGCTGGTTCGCGGGCGGCGAGGTGTTCCGCTCGGGCCTGACCTACAAGCGCGGGGCCGGGAACGTGTTCTATTTCCGCCCCGGCCACGAAACCTATCCGACCTATCACGACGCCAATGTGCAGCGGGTGATCCTGAACGCGGTGAAATGGGCGCATAACCCGGCCGCGCGGCTGGCCGAGCCGACCGTCGCGCCCAATGTCCCGGTCGAACAGGCGCTGGAGCCGATCGAGGAACGCGGTCCCAGGCTGCACGCCGCCGGCGAGGAGGGCTATCGCTGATGGTCCGGCTTCTCGTCATCGGCACCGGCGGCATGGCGGCAAACCATGCCCGTGCCTTCGCCGGCATTCCCGGCGTCGAGCTGGTGGGCGGCGTGGACCCGCGGCCCGAGCCGCTGGCCGCCTTCAACGCCGAACATGGCATTGCCCGCGGCTTCGCCAGCCTGGACGAGGCGCTGGCCTGGGGCGCGTTCGACGCAGCGACCAACGTGACGCCGGATGCTGCGCATTTCCCGACCACCATGCCGCTTCTGGCGGCGGGCAAGCATGTGCTGTGCGAAAAGCCGCTGGCCACCAATGCCGCGGATGCGGAAGCGATGGCCGAGGCGGCGGCGCGGGCCGGAGTGGTGAACATGGTCAATCTCAGCTATCGCGACGTGCCGGCGCTGCAAAAGGCCGCCGCGATGGTCCGCGCGGGCGAGATCGGCGAGGTGCGGCATTTCGAGGCGAGCTACCTGCAAAGCTGGCTGACCCAGCCCGGCTGGGGCGATTGGCGCACCGACCCGAAATGGCTGTGGCGGGTCTCGACCGCGCATGGCTCCAAGGGGGTGCTGGGCGATGTGGGCATCCATATCCTCGATTTCGCCACCTATATCGCCGGGCAGGACGCGGCGCAGGTTTCCTGCCTGCTCAAGACCTTCGACAAGGCGCCGGGCGGGCGGATCGGCGACTATGTGCTGGACGCCAACGACAGCGCCACCATGCAGATCGTGCTGGAAAACGGCGCGCTGGGGACGGTGGCGGCGACGCGCTTTGCCTCCGGGCACCTGAACGACCTGCGGCTGCGGATCTACGGCGACCGCGGCGGGCTGGAAGTCGGCTTCGAGAACCGCGTGAGCCGGCTGCGCGCCTGCCTGTCGCCTGACCTGGAAATCGCCGCCTGGCACGAGGTCGACTGCCCGCCGGTGCCGACGATCTACCAGCGCTTCGTCGCCGCGATCCGGGGCGAGGGCGCGGTCGATCCCGATTTCGCCCGCGGCGCGGCGCTGCAACGCCTGCTGGACCGGGCCGAGGAATCCTCGGTCGGGGCCGGGCTCGGCCTCGCCGTCTAGGCGCAACCGATCCGGCGGCGGCCCTCTCCTCCCTGCCGCCGCCGGACATCTTGCAAGGAGCATGGCATGACCCAGACCGTTCCCGCGCAGGCCCGCCGCGTGCCCCGCATCCGCCTTGGCATGGTCGGCGGCGGGCAAGGCGCCTTCATCGGTGCCGTGCATCGCATCGCCGCGCGTATCGACGACCAGTATGAGCTGGTCGCGGGCTGCTTTTCCTCGACGCCCGAGAAAAGCGCGGCCTCGGCGGCGGAGCTGGGCGTGGGCCGCGCCTATGGCGATTTCGCGCAGATGGCGATGCGCGAGGCGCGGCGCAAGGACGGGATCGAGGCGGTGGCCATCGTCACCCCGAACCACCTGCACGCCCCCGTCGCCCGCGCCTTCCTGAAGCGCGGCATCCATGTCATCTGCGACAAGCCCCTGACCGCGACCCTGCCCGAGGCGCGCAAGCTGGCCGGGGCCGCAGCGGATTCGGACGCACTGTTCGTGCTGACCCACAACTATACCGGCTATCCGATGGTGCGGCAGGCCCGCGCCATGATCGCATCGGGCGAACTGGGCGAGATCCGGCTGGTGCAGGTCGAATACGCGCAGGACTGGCTGGCCGAGCCCATCGAGCAGGCGGGCAACAAGCAGGCGGGCTGGCGCACCGACCCGGCGCAATCCGGTGCGGGCGGGGCCATCGGCGACATCGGCACCCATGCCTTCAACCTGGCCGGCTTCGTGACCGGGCTGGAGCTGGAGGCGCTGGCCGCCGATCTGCAAAGCTTCGTGCCGGGCCGGGCGGTCGATGACAACGGCCATGTGCTCTTGCGCTATCGCGGCGGGGCGCGCGGGATGCTGTGGTGTTCGCAGGTCGCCTCGGGCTGCGAGAACGCGCTGCGGCTGCGGGTCTATGGCAGCCGCGCCGGCATCGAATGGGCGCAGGAAGAGCCGAATGCCCTGTGGGTCACGCCGCTGGGCCGGCCGCGCTACCGGCTGTCGCGCGGCGGCGCCGGCACGGGGCTTGAGGCCGCGCGCCTGACCCGCATTCCCGCCGGCCACCCCGAGGGCTATCTTGAGGGTTTCGCGAATATCTATGCCGAGGCGGCGCGCGCCATCCTAGCCCGTCGCGACGGGGCGGTTCCGGACCCGGCGGCGACCTTTCCCGGCATCCGCGAGGGGCTGGAGGGCGTGGCTTTCGTCGATGCCTGCCTGCGCTCCAGCAAGCGCAATGGCGCCTGGGTGGCGCTGGCTCTCTAGGCACCGCGGACCCCGGCATTCCGCGCCATTGTCGCGCCGGTCCCGTGCCGGCCATTGTTCGCGCCGCCCCGCCTATGCTACCCCGCGCGGCGAGAATGGAGGCGCGCGTGATCCTTTGCGAATTCGGTCCTGACGGCAAGCCGGTCCTGTTCCGGGATCCGCGGGAAGTGCTGGTGGTGACCGGGCCCGAGGATGTGGCCTCTGCGCTCGACCATCTCGAGGCCCGGCGCCGGCAGGGGGCCTGGATCGCCGGCTACCTGTCCTATGAGCTGGGCTATGCGCTGGAGCCGGTGCTGGCCCGCGAGATGCCGGCGGGCCGGCGCACGCCGCTCATGGCTTTCGCCGTCCATGACGCGCCCGAGCCGGCGCCGCCGCTGCCCGCTTCCGGCGCGGCCCGGCTGGCGCCGTTGAAACCCATGATCTCGCAACAGGATTACGCGGCCGCCTTTGCCCGCACCCGCGACTATATCGCGGCGGGGGATTGCTACCAGATCAACCTGACCTTTCCCATCGGCTCGCGCCTGATCTCCGGCTCGGCGCTGCAGCTTTACGCCGCGCTGGCCGTGCGCCAGCCGGTCGGTTTCGGCGCCTATGCCGAGCTGGGGCAGGGGCCGGTGGTGGTCTCGCGCTCGCCCGAGCTGTTCTTCCGCCTCGATGCGCAGGGCCGGATCGAGGCGCGGCCGATGAAGGGCACCGCGCCGCGCGACCCCGATCCGGCGCGCGACGCGGCCCTGGCGGCGGGGCTGGCGGCATCGGAAAAGAACCGGGCCGAGAACCTGATGATCGTCGACCTGCTGCGCAACGACATCGCCCGCCTCTCGCGCGTGGGCTCGGTGCGGGTGCCCGAGCTTTTCGCCGTGGACAGCTTTGCCACCGTCCACCAGATGAGCTCGCGCGTGGTGGGCCAACTGGAGCGCCCGGCGGAACTGGGCGCGCTGCTGCGGGTGCTGTTTCCCTGCGGCTCGATCACCGGCGCGCCCAAGATCCGCGCCATGCAGATCATCCGCGAGGTCGAGCCGTTCCCCCGCGGGGTTTATTGCGGCGCCATCGGCTGGATGGCCCCGGACGGTGCGGCCTGTTTCTCGGTCGCGATCCGCACGCTGTCGGTCTGGCCGGATGGCGAGGTCACGCTGAATGTCGGCGGCGGCGTGGTGCAGGATTCGACCGCGGAAGGCGAATGGGAGGAGGCGCTATGGAAAGCCCGCTACGCGCAGGATCTGACGATCCCGAACTGCGGCTGATCGAGACGGTGCTGTGGGACGGTGCCGGCTGCCCGCGGATCGCGGGGCATCTGGCGCGGCTGGTGGCGGGGGCGCGGACGCTGGGCTGGTCCTGCGACGCGCAGGCCGCCCGCGCCGCTCTGGTCGGGCCTGCGGGCCAGCCTGCGCGGTTGCGGCTGACGCTGGACCGCGCCGGGCGGATCGAGGTGACGCGCGCGCCCCTGCCGCAGTCGCGCCCGCAATGGCGGCTGGCGCTGGCCGGTACGCGGCTCAATTCGGTCGATCCCTGGCTCAGGCTCAAGACCACGCGGCGGGCGCATTACGACGCCGCCCGCGCCGCGCTGCCCGAGGGGGTCGAGGAGGCGGTCTTCCTGAACGAGCGCGGCGAGGTCTGCGACGGCACCATCACCACGGTCTTCTTCGACCGCGGCCAGGGCATGCGCACCCCGCCGCTGTCCTGCGGGCTTCTGCCGGGCGTGCTGCGCGCCGGGATGCTGGCCGAGGGCACCTGCCGCGAGGAATTGCTGCTGGCCGGGGATCTGCCCCATGTCCGGCTGTGGGTCGGCAATGCGCTGCGCGGGCTGATCCCCGCCACCTGGGCCGGCTGAACCGGTCAGGCCAGGTCGGCCAGTTCGCTTGCCGCGCGCTTCAGCGCCGGCAGATGCGTCATCGCCGTTTCCAGCGACATGCGCTGCACCGGCGCGTGGAAGGTCACGGCGGCCAGAACCCGGCCGCGCCCATCCAGCGCCGGGACCGAGATCCCGATCATGCCGGGAATGAATTCCTGGTCGTCGATGGCATGGCCCTGTTCGCGCACCCGCGCCAGTTCCTCGCGCAGGCTTTCGGCCGAGGCGAAGGTGTTCGGCGTATGCGGATGCAGCCGGGCATGGCGCAGGAAATGCTCGACGCTTTGCGGGTTCATGAAGGCCAGGCAGACCTTGCCGGCCGCGGTGGCATGCAGCGGCACGCGGGTGCCCAGCTGGATCACCAGCCGCAGGGGCCAGTTCGTCTCGACGCGGTCCACATAGACCAGCGTGTCGCCTTCGGGGATCGAGATCGAACAGGTCTCGCCCACGGCGGTGAACAGCCGCACCAGCACGTCGTGGCGCGGCAGGTCGTATTGGCAGGCATGCATGACGCCCAGCATCATCTGGCGCAGCTTGAGGCCGGGCAGGTAGCTGCGCCCGTCGAGCTGGCGCGACAGGTAGCCCTCTTGCTCCAGGTTGGCGACCAGGCGGTGGATGGTGGGCTTGGGCAGGCCCAGGCTGGCATTGATCTCGGTCGCGGTCATCGGGCGCGCCTCGCGGGCCAGGGCTTCCAGGATCTGGAGGTTTCGCAGGCTGGGCGGCACAGGGGAACTGTCTTGGAACTCTTTCATGGCCTGAACCCGATCACTTTACTGTTCATTTTTACCGCAGGACGGCCCGAGGTCCAGACGTCAGGGGCCGGCAAGGCGGCTTGTCCTTTTGGCGCAGCTTAGCATTTGCGTTGCCCGAGCGTCATCCATGGGTTAGGAACCGCGACTCACAGGCCCGGGGCTCTGGTATCGGGGGCCCGGCGCATTATATCCGGGGTGACTGCGACGCGGGCAGAGTGGGGGGACCGAATGCTCGATCTGACGACCATCCGCAGCGAGCTGGGCTCGCATTACGATCTCGAGCCCTCGCTCGAGCTGGCCGAGCGCATGGCGGATGTCCATGCCCGGATGGGCCGCGTCATGCCCTGGCCGGATTGGGCGATCCACGCCCCCTATGTCGCGGCGATCAACAAGCTGAAAAAGGAACGCAATGCCGTGGTGCTGGCGCATAACTACATGACGCCGCAGATCTATCACGGCATTTCCGACGTGGTGGGCGACAGCCTGGCGCTGGCCATCGCCGCGACCAAGGTCGAGGCGCAGGTGATCGTGCAATGCGGCGTGCATTTCATGGCCGAGACCTCGAAGATCCTGAACCCGCAAAAGACGGTGCTGATGCCCGACATGGAGGCCGGCTGCTCGCTGGCCGAAAGCATCACCGCCGAGGGCATCGCCCAGATGCGCGCGCGTTACCCGGGCGCGCCGGTGGTCAGCTATGTCAACACCACCGCCGAGGTGAAGGCCGCCTCGGACATCTGCTGCACCAGCGCGAATGCGGCGCAGATCGTGGCGGCGCTGGATGCCGACACGATCATCATGACGCCGGACAAATGGCTGGCGCAGAATGTGGCGAACAAGGTGCCGCAAAAGCGCATCGTCTGGTGGGACGGCGCCTGCATCGTGCACGAGCAGTTCACGGCGCAGGATCTGCGCGACTTCCGCGACTGGAATCCGGGGCTGAAGATCATCGCCCATCCCGAATGCCCGCCCGAGGTGGTGGCCGAAGCCGATTATGCCGGCTCGACCGCCAATATCCAGGACTGGGTCGAGGCCGAGCGGCCCAGGCAGGTGATGCTGGTCACGGAATGCTCGATGGCCTCGAACATCTCGGACGCCAATCCCGAGGTCGAGTTCCTCGGACCCTGCAACATGTGCCCCTACATGCAGAAGATCACGCTGGAGAAGGTGCTCTGGTCGCTGCACACCATGACCGGTGTGGTCGAGGTCGATCCGCAAGTCGCCGATCGCGCCCGGCTGGCGGTGCAGCGCATGATCGACCTGTCGCAGCGTCTGGCAGCCTGAGGTGCGCGAGGTTTCGACCGGCCGCGTCGTCATTGTGGGCGCCGGCCTGGGCGCGCTTTACGCGGCGCTGAAACTGGCGCCGCGCCCGGTGCTGATGATCTCGCCCGAGGTGCTGGGCCAGGGCGCAAGTTCGGCCTGGGCGCAGGGCGGGGTGGCGGCGGCCATGGACCCGGCCGACAGCGCCGCGGCCCATGCCCGCGACACGCTCCGCGCCGGCGCCGGCACCGTCGATCCCGCCATCGCGGCGCTGGTCACGGAGGAGGCGCGGGCGCATATCCTGGACCTGACCCGGCTCGGCACCCCTTTCGACCGCAGGCCGGATGGCGGCTATGTGCTGTCGCGCGAGGCGGCGCACAGCTTCGCCCGCGTCGTGCGGGTGCGCGGTGACCAGGCCGGGGCCGAGATCATGCGCGCGCTGGTCGCCTGCCTGCGCGAGGCCCCCTCGGTGCAGGTGCTGGAGGGGGTGATGGCCACCGGGCTGCGGGTCGAGGACGGCAGGGTCGCGGGGGTCGAGGTGGCGCTTTCCGGCCCGCAGGGCTCGGCGCCGCTGCTGATCCGGGCGCCGGCGGTGCTGCTGGCCGGCGGCGGCTCGGGCGGGCTTTACGCGCTGACCACCAATCCGCCGCGCATCCGCGGCCAGGTGATCGGCATGGCGGCGCGGGCCGGGGCCGAGATCGCCGATGCGGAATTCGTGCAGTTCCACCCCACCGCCATCGATTGCGGCGAGGATCCGGCGCCGCTGGCCACCGAGGCGCTGCGCGGCGAGGGCGCACATCTGGTCAACCGGCTGGGCGAACGCTTCATGCCGGCGGTGCATCCCGATGCCGAATTGGCGCCGCGCGACGTGGTGGCGCGCGCCATCTATGCGCAAAGCCAGGCCGGGCTGCGGCCGATGCTGGACACCCGCGCCTGTCTGGGCGACCGCATCCTGACCGAGTTTCCGGCCGTGGCGGGGGCCTGCGCGCGGGCGGGGATCGACCCGACGCGCGAGCCGATCCCGGTGGCGGCGGCAGCGCATTACCACATGGGCGGCGTGGCGGTGGACAGCGACGGCCGCGCCAGCCTCGACCGGCTCTGGGTCTGTGGCGAGGCGAGTTCGACCGGGCTGCACGGCGCCAACCGGCTGGCCTCGAACGGGCTTCTGGAGGCGCTGGTCTATGCCCGCCGCTGCGCGCTGTCCATCGCGGTGCGGCTGGGCCCGGCGGCGCAGGACGCGCCCGAAATCGTGCTGCCCGACCTGCCGCCGGGCCCGGTGCCCGATCCGGCGCTGGTCGCCCGCCTGCGCCGCGCCATGACCGAGGGGGCGGGCGTCTTGCGCGATGCCGGGGGGCTGACCCGCTGCCTGCGCGAGATCGCCGCCATCGAGGCGGCGCAGCCCGATTGCCCGGTGCTGCTGAACATGACCGCCACCGCCACGCTGATCGCCGCCGCGGCGCTGATGCGGCAGGAAAGCCGCGGCGCGCATTGCCGCACCGATTTCCCGCAGACCCTGCCCGAGGGCCGCCGCTCGCGCCTGACGCTTTCGCAGGCGCTGGCCCTGCGCGCCTCGCTTGAACCGGAGACGACATGACCGAGATGCCACCGCTGCCCGAGATGATCCTGGAACCGCTGGTCCGGGCCGCGCTGACCGAGGATCTGGGCACCTATGGCGACATCACCACCCGCACGGTGATCCCGGCCGGCACCCGCTACCGGGCGCGGATCGTGGCGCGCGAGGCGGGCGTGGCCTCTGGCATGCAACTGGCGGCCATCGCCTTTCGGCTGATCGACCCCGCGCTGGACTGTCGGTTGCACCATGCCGATGGCAGCCGTTTCCAGCCCGGCGAGACGCTGGCCGAGATCGAGGGCGAGGCGGCCTCGATCCTCTCGGCCGAACGGGTGGCGCTGAACTTCGCCGGCCGGCTGTCCGGCATCGCCACCCAGACGGCGGCATTCGTGGCCGAGACGGCGGGGACGAAGGCGCGCATCACCTGCACCCGCAAGACCACCCCCGGCCTGCGGCTGGTCGAGAAGCAGGCGGTGCTGCATGGCGGCGGCTTCAACCATCGCTTCAGCCTGTCGGACGCGATCCTGATCAAGGACAATCACATCGCCGCGGCGGGCGGCATCCGGCCGGTCCTGCAGGCCGTCAAGGCCCGTGCCTCGCATATGGTGCGGGTCGAGATCGAGGTGGACCGGCTCGACCAGCTTGCAGAGGTGCTGGAGGAGGGCGGCGCCGATGTCGTGCTGCTGGACAACATGGAAACGGCCGCGCTGCGCGAGGCGGTGGCCATGGCCCAGGGCCGGGTGGTGCTGGAAGCCTCGGGCAACATGCGGCTGGCTCGCGTGGCCGAGGTGGCGGCGACGGGGGTGGATTACATCTCGGTCGGCGCGCTGACCCATTCGGCGCGCACCCTGGACCTGGGCCTGGATTTCTGACCGGTCAAGGGGCCGCAGAACATGCGGCCCTTGCCCGGTTTGGCGCAATCCTGCAGCGCACAATGCGGCAGGGGCGGGTGTTTCCGGCGTCCCGCGCCGGGTTTCGGCGCGATATTGCCCGCGCCGGTTAACGCTAACAGAATTTTCTCCCAACCGCTTGCTTTCGATCACGGATGCCTTAAGCCAAGAGATGACCCGAAAGGATACGGGTGTGCCGACAAAGGGTGATCCATGGCCAGGGACGACATGCCCCAAAGCGATTTCCGCGACGCGATCCTGTGGCACCTGACCTATACGCTGGGCAAGGATCCCGACCACGCGCAGCTTTTCGACTGGCGGCTGGCGCTGAGCCATGCGGTGCGCGACCGCATCGTGGACCGCTGGATGGCATCGACCCGCGCCACCTATCGCGCCGATGCCAAGCGGGTCTATTACCTGTCGATGGAATTCCTGATCGGCCGGCTGCTTCAGGACAATATCGTCAACCTGCAACTGGTCGACGAGGCACAGGAGGCGGTCGAAAGCTTCGGCCTCGACTGGCGCGGCGTGCTGCTGGACGAGCCCGACGCGGCATTGGGCAATGGCGGCCTGGGCCGGCTGGCGGCCTGTTTCATGGAATCGCTCGCCACGCTGGGTTGCCCGGCCTATGGCTATGGCATCCGCTACGAGCACGGGCTGTTTCGCCAGAGCTTTGCCGAAGGGCGGCAGATGGAATCGCCCGAGGACTGGCTGGAACAGCCCTTCGTCTGGCAGTTCGAACGCCCCGAGGCGCGTTTTGTCCTGGGTCTCGGCGGCCGGGTCGCGACCCGCGACGGCCGCGCGGTCTGGGAACCCGAAAGCTTCGTGCAATCCGAAGCCTATGACATCCCGGTCATCGGCTGGCGCGGCGCCTGGGCCAATACGCTGCGGCTCTGGGCCGGACGGGCGGTCGATCCCTTCGACCTGGCCCGCTTTAATGCCGGCGATTTCGCCGCTGCGGCCGAGGCCGAGGCGCTGGCGCGCACCATCTCGCGCGTGCTTTATCCCGAGGATTCGACCGAAAAGGGCAAGCGGCTGCGGCTGACGCAGGAATATTTCTTCTCGGCCGCCTCGATTCGCGACATCCTGCGCCGCTTCGAGGCCGAGCATGCCGACCTGCGCCTGTTGCCGCAGAAGGTGGCGATCCAGCTGAACGATACCCATCCCGCCATCGCCGGGCCGGAGCTGCTGCGCATCCTGCATGACGAACGCGGCCTGCCCTTCGACGAGGCGCTGGCGATCACCAGGGCTTGCGTGAACTACACCAACCACACGCTCTTGCCCGAGGCGCTGGAAAGCTGGGGCGAGGGGCTTTTCGGCGACCTGCTGCCGCGGCATCTGCAGATCATCGGCCGCATCGACGCCGAGGATGCCCGCGCACATCCCGACCGCCGCAACACCGCGCGCGGCGACGGCAAGGTGCGGATGGGCGAGCTGTCCTTCATCCTGTCGAACCGCGTGAACGGCGTCTCGGCGCTGCATACCGGGCTGATGAAGACCACGGTCTTTGCCGACCAGCATCGCATCTGGCCCGACCGCATCGTGAACCAGACCAACGGCGTCACGCCGCGGCGCTGGCTTTTGGGCTGCAACCCGCGCCTGGCGCGGCTGATCACCCGGACCATCGGCGACGGTTGGGTGGGCGATCTGGAGCAGTTGCAGGCGCTGGAGCCCCATGTCGCCGATGCCGGCTGGCTGGAGGAATTCGCCGCCGTGAAGGCCGCCAACAAGGCCGATCTGAGCGGCTGGATCGCCCGCGACCATGGCGTGATGCTGGATCCGCAGGCGCTGTTCGACGTGCAGATCAAGCGCATCCACGAATACAAGCGCCAGCACCTGAACATCCTGGAAGCCATCGCCCTGTGGCAGGAGATGCGCGAGAACCCGTCCACGGACTGGACGGCGCGGGTCAAGATCTTTGGCGGCAAGGCGGCGCCGGGCTATTTCTTTGCCAAGGACATCATCCGGCTGATCAACGACGTCGCTGCCGTCATCAATGCCGACGCGGCCACGAAGGAGAAGCTGCAGATCCTCTATCTGCCCAACTACAACGTGACGCTGGCCGAGCGGCTGATCCCGGCCGCCGACCTGTCCGAGCAGATCTCGACGGCCGGCAAGGAGGCGTCGGGCACCGGCAACATGAAATTCGCGCTGAACGGCGCGCCGACCATCGGCACGCTGGACGGCGCCAATGTCGAGATCCGCGAACTGGTGGGGCCCGAGAACTTCTTCCTGTTCGGCCTGACCGCCGAGGAGGCCGAGGCCCGCCGCGCCGTCCCCGACCATGCCGCCCGCGCGGTCGCCGCCGATCCGCGCCTCAAGCGCGCCGTCGAGGCGATCCGCAGCGGCGCCTTCAGCCCCGGCGAGCCGGACCGCTATGCCAATATCGTCGAGAACCTGACGGGGGCGGATTACTTCCTGGTCGCCTCGGATTTCGCCGATTACTGGCGGGCGCAGCGCGAGGTGGATTTTGCCTATGCCAACCGCGCGGAATGGACGCGCATGGCGGCGCTGAACGTGGCGCGCTCGGGCTGGTTCTCGTCGGATCGCACCATCCGCGGCTATATGCAGGACATCTGGAACGTGAAAAGCCTGCTCGGGCAGGAGTGACGCCGCAAGGGGGGGAACCATGGCGCAGATCGACCCCAATGAAGTCGCCGACCCCGCGGTGCTGGCCCGCATCGCCGAGGGGCGCTTCGACGATCCCTTCGCGGTCCTTGGTCCGCATCCGCGGGGGGGCTTGCGCCATGTCACCGCCTTCGATCCCGGCGCTCTGGAACTGGCGGCCATGG
The DNA here is from genome assembly GCF_046335115.1 of Paracoccus sp. P2. Taxonomy (NCBI): domain Bacteria; kingdom Pseudomonadati; phylum Pseudomonadota; class Alphaproteobacteria; order Rhodobacterales; family Paracoccaceae; genus Paracoccus; species Paracoccus sp. P2. The sequence continues at coordinate 123,674 of NZ_JBGOSN010000001.1, forward strand.
TCGGCGGCAAGGCGCATCCGCTGGCGCCGGTCGAGGGCTGTCCGGGCCTGTTCCACGGCAAGGTGCCGGGCGCGGAACCCTATCTCTTGCGCGGGCGCCGCGACGGCGAGGAATGGCTGGTCGAGGATGCCTATCGCTTCGGCCCGGTCTTGGGCGAGCTTGACGAATACCTGCTGGGCGAAGGCCGGCACCGGCGGCTCTGGCAGGCGCTCGGCGCGCATGTGATCGAGCATCAGGGCACGGCCGGCACGCATTTCGCTGTCTGGGCGCCCAATGCCCGCCGCGTCTCGCTGATCGGGGATTTCAACGCCTGGGACGGGCGGCGCCATGTCATGCGCCGCCGCGGCGCGACCGGCGTATGGGAGATCTTCATGCCCGGCCTGGGCGAGGGCACCGCCTATAAATACGAGATCCTCGGCGCCTATGGCGGGCTGGCGCAAAAGGCCGACCCGGTCGGCTTCGGCGCCCAGCACCCGCCGGCCACCGCCTCGGTGGTGCGCGACATCGCGGGCTATGGCTGGTCGGATGGCGGCTGGATGGGCACACGGGCCGCGGCGCAGCGCATCGACCGCCCGATCTCGATCTACGAGGTGCATCTGGGCAGCTGGCGCAGGAAGGACGGCGGCCGGCCGATCTCATACCGCGAGGCGGCGGTGGAGCTGGTCGATTACGCCCGCGACATGGGCTTCACCCATATCGAGCTGTTGCCGATCAGCGAATACCCCTTTGACGGCTCATGGGGCTACCAGCCGGTCGGGCTGTTCGCGCCGACCATCCGCTTCGGCCCGCCGCACGAGTTCCGCGACCTGGTGAACGCTGCGCACAAGGCGGGGCTGGGGGTGATCCTCGACTGGGTGCCCGGCCATTTCCCGACCGATCCGCACGGGCTGGTGCAGTTCGACGGCACCGCGCTTTACGAGCATGCCGACCCGCGCGAGGGCTTTCACCAGGACTGGAACACGCTGATCTACAATTACGGCCGCAGCGAGGTGATGAACTACCTGACCTCGAACGCGCTTTATTGGCTTCGGGAATATCACCTCGACGGGCTGCGGGTGGATGCGGTGGCCTCGATGCTCTATCGCGACTATTCCCGTGCCGAGGGGCAATGGATCCCCAACAAGGACGGCGGGCGCGAGAATTACGAAGCCATCGCCATGCTGCAGGAGATGAACCGCCTGACCTATGGCGAGGAACCGGGCATCATGACGGTGGCCGAGGAATCGACCAGCTACCCCAAGGTCTCGCGGCCGGTGCATGAAGGCGGCCTGGGCTTCGGCTTCAAGTGGAACATGGGCTGGATGAACGACACGCTGGATTATATCCGGCGCGAGCCGATCCATCGCAAGCATCATCACCACCAGATGACCTTCGGCCTGCATTACGCCTTTTCCGAGAATTTCATCCTGCCGATCAGCCATGACGAGGTGGTGCACGGCAAGGGCTCGATGCTGGCCAAGATGCCCGGCAGCGAATGGGAGAAATTCGCCAACCTGCGCGCCTATTACGGCTTCATGTGGGGCCATCCGGGCAAGAAGCTGCTGTTCATGGGCCAGGAATTCGCCCAGGGGTCGGAATGGAACCACGATGCCGAGATCGACTGGGCCTGCATCGGCAACCCGCTGCATTACGGCATGCAATTGCTGGTGCGCGACCTGAACGCCATCTATCGCGCGACCCCCGCGCTTTACGCGAAGGATTGCGACGGTGCCGGCTTCCAGTGGATCGAGGCCAATGACGCCGCGCATTCCATCTATGCCTGGATCCGGCGCGGTGGTCCGGGCGATGCCGCGGTGGTGGTGGTCTGCAACTTCACCCCGGTCGAGCGCAGCGGCTGGCGCATGGGCTTTCCGCAGCCGGGCCTGTGGCGCGAGGTGCTGAACACCGATGCCGAGGTCTATGGCGGGGCCGGGCGCGGCAATCTGGGCCGCGTCACCGCCCTGCCGGGCGAAAGCCACGGCCAGCCCGCCCATGCCGACCTGGTGCTGCCGCCGCTTTCGACGCTGATTTTCATCAAGGACGACAGGACGACATCATAGCAACCACACCCGCGCGCCGGGCAAAAAGGGAGAGGGCAGAGAGATGGCACCGCGTGAGGAAAGGCTTTCCAGACGATCCATGGCCTTCATTCTGGCCGGCGGCCGCGGCTCGCGCCTGCGCGAACTGACCGACAAGCGCGTGAAGCCCGCGGTCTATTTCGGCGGCAAGTCGCGGATCATCGATTTCGCGCTGTCGAACGCGCTGAACTCGGGCATCCGCAAAATGGCGCTGGCCACGCAATACAAGGCCCACAGCCTGATCCGCCATGTCCAGCGCGGCTGGAACTTCTTTCGCGCCGAGCGCAACGAGTTCCTCGATATCCTGCCCGCGTCCCAGCGTTACGACGAATCGATGTGGTATCGCGGCACGGCCGATGCGGTGGCGCAGAACATCGACATCATCGACAGCTACGGCGTCGATTACGTGCTGATCCTGGCCGGCGATCATATCTACAAGATGGATTACGAACTGATGATCCGCCACCATGTCGAGGCGGGTGCGGACGTAACCATCGGCTGCCTGACCGTGCCGCGGGCCGAGGCCTCGGCCTTCGGCGTCATGGCGGTGGACGGCAAGGACGTCATCACCAGCTTCCTGGAAAAGCCTGCCGATCCGCCCGGCACGCCGGATGATCCCGAGGTGACGCTGGCCTCGATGGGCATCTATGTGTTCCGCTGGGACTTCCTGCGCGACCTCTTGATCCGCGACATGCAGGACGACAATTCCAGCCATGATTTCGGCAACGACCTGATCCCGCAGATCGTCAGGAACGGCAAGGCGCAGGCGCATCGCTTTGCCGACAGCTGCGTGCGCTCGGACGGCGATCCGGTCTATTGGCGCGACGTGGGCACGGTCGACGCCTTCTGGCGGGCGAATATCGACCTGACCGACTTCAACCCCGACCTGAACCTCTGGGACCGCGACTGGCCGATCTGGACCTATTCCGAGCTGGTGCCGCCCGCCAAGTTCATCCATGACGAGCCTGACCGCCGCGGCAGCGCCGTCAGCTCGCTGATCTCGGGCGGCTGCATCATCTCGGGCAGCGAGATCCGCGAGTCGCTGTTGTTCACCCAGGTCCATACCAATTCCTATTCCAGCCTGGAGCGCGCGGTGGTGTTGCCCTATGCCAATGTCGCCCGACACGCGCGTTTGACCAATGTGGTCATTGACCGCGCCGTCAGAATCCCCGAAGGGCTGGTCGTCGGCGAGGACCCCGACGAGGACGCGAAATGGTTCCGCGTCTCGGAAGGCGGCGTCACGCTGATCACGCAGGACATGCTGGATCGAAGGGAAGCGTCTTTATGAGGGTCTTGTCCGTATGAGGGTTCTGTCCGTCGCCTCGGAATGCGTGCCGCTGGTCAAGACCGGCGGGCTGGCCGACGTGGCCGGGGCGCTGCCGGCGGCGCTGGCCGGGCACGGGGTCGGGATGCGGGTGTTGCTGCCCGGCTATCCGGCGGTGCTGGGGGCCGCGGCCAAGGCGCCGGCCGTGCGCGAGATCCCGGAGCTGTTCGGTGGCCCGGCCCGCATCCGGCGCGGCGCACTGGGGGATGCGGTGCTTTACATCCTGGACGCGCCGCATCTTTTCGACCGGCAGGGCGGCATCTATCTGGGGCCGGACGGCCGCGACTGGCCCGACAATCCGCAGCGTTTCGCCGCGCTGTCCAAGGCCGCCGCCCTGATCGCCGCCGAGGGGGTCGAGGACTGGCGCCCGCAGGTGCTGCACCTGCACGACTGGCAGGCGGGGCTGGCCCCGGTCTATCTGCGCCAAGCCGGGGTGCGGGACGTGCGGACGCTGCTGACCATCCACAACATTGCCTTCCAGGGCCTGGCGCCGGCGCATATGCTCTCGGCGCTGCAACTGCCGGCGCATCTCTTCAACCCGCGCGGCTTCGAATATTGGGGCCGGATCTCGGCGCTGAAGGCGGGAATCGTCTTTGCCGACAAGGTCTCGACCGTCAGCCCGACCTATGCCGAAGAGCTGATGACCCCGGAATTCGGCATGGGGATGGAGGGGGTGCTGGCCGACCGCGCCGGCGATTTCACCGGCATCCTGAACGGCATCGACCTGGATGCCTGGAAGCCGCCCTATGCCGCGCCCGAAGGCAAGGCGCCGCATCGCGCGGCGCTGCGCAAGGAATTCGGCCTGCCCGAGGCCGAAGGGCCGCTTTGCGTCGTTGTTTCGCGCCTGACCGGGCAGAAGGGGCTGGACCTCTTGATCGAGGCGCTGCCCGTGCTGCTGGAGAACGGCGGCCAGCTGGCGGTGCTGGGATCGGGCGATCCTGGGCTGGAAGCGGCCTTTTCCCAGGCCGCCGCCCGCCACCCCGGCGTCGCGCTGCGGCTGGGCTATGACGAGCCGCTGTCGCGCCGCATGATCGCCGGCGGCGACGCCATCCTGGTGCCCTCGCGTTTCGAGCCCTGCGGGTTGACGCAGCTTTACGGGCTGCGCTTCGGCACCCTGCCGCTGGTGGCGCTGACCGGCGGGCTGGCCGATACCGTCATCAACGCCTCGGCGGCGGGGCTGGCTGCGGGCGTGGCGACCGGGGTGCAATTCCACCCGGTCGATGCCCGGGCGCTGTCCCGGGCGCTGTCGCGGCTCTGCGCGCTCTGGCGCCAGCCTGCCGTGTGGCGACGGATGACGGAAAACGCCATGGCGCATCCGGTCGGCTGGGACGCCTCGGCCCGCGCCTATGCCGAGCTGTTCGGGGCGATGGCCGCCTGATGACCGGGCTGCGCATCTTCGAGGGCCGGGCGGAACCGCTGGGCGCCACCTTCGACGGCGAGGGCGTGAACTTCGCCGTGTTCTCGGAACATGCGCGCCGGGTGACGCTGTGCCTGTTTTCCCCCGACGGCCGGACCGAGACGTACCGGCTGGACCTGCCGGAACGCGACGGCGACGTCTGGCACGGCTATGTCCCCGGCCTGCGCCCCGGCCAGCTTTACGGGCTGCGCGCCGACGGTCCCTATGCGCCCTCCGAGGGGCACCGCTTCAACTATCACAAGCTGCTTCTCGATCCCTATGCCAAGCGGCTGACCCGGCATCCGGTCTGGCACGATGCGCTGATGGGCTATACGGTCGGTGCGCCCGAGGCCGACCTGAGCTTCGACCGCCGCGACAGCGCCCGCTTCATGCCGCGCTGCGTGGTCGAGGATCCCTCCTTCGCCTGGGGCCCCGACCAGCCGCCGCGCCGCGACATCGCCGAGACGGTGATCTACGAGGCCCATGTCAAGGGCCTGACGCAACTGCACCCTGATGTCCCGCATCGCGGCACCTTCCTGGGCCTCGCCTCGGACCCTGTGCTGGAGCATCTGCAAGCCTTGGGCATCACCGCGCTGGAGCTCTTGCCGGCGCAAGCCTTCCTCAACGACCGCTTCTTGCTGGAGAAGGGGCTGGTGAACTATTGGGGCTACCAGACGCTGGGCTTCTTCGCCCCCGATCCGCGCTATCTGGCCAAGGGCCAGATCGCCGAGTTCCAGCATATGGTCGCCCGCATGCATGCCGCCGGCATCGAGGTCATCATGGACGTGGTCTACAACCACACCGGCGAGGGTAACGAGCTTGGCCCGACGCTCAGCTTCCGCGGCCTCGACAATCGCAGCTATTACCGGCTGCAGGAGGATCCGCGCCATTACGTCGACGACACCGGCACCGGCAACACGCTGAACGTCAATCATCCGATGGTGCTGCGCATGGTCATGGACAGCCTGCGCTACTGGGTCGAGGTGATGCATGTGGACGGGTTCCGCTTCGACCTTTGCGCCACGCTGGGCCGGCGGGTTCGTGGCGGCTTCGACCGCAGCGCCTCGTTCTTCGACGCGATCCGGCAGGATCCGGTGCTGACGCGGGTGAAGCTGATCGCCGAGCCCTGGGACATCGGTCCCGGCGGCTATCAGCTGGGCGGCTTTCCGCCGCCGTTCCTGGAATGGAACGACAAGTATCGCGACGGCATCCGCCGCTTCTGGCGCGGCGACGCGCGGCAGGTGCCGGAGCTGGCCGACCGCATGGCGGGCTCCGCCCGGCAGTTCGACCATTCCGGCCGGCCCGCCACGGCTTCGGTGAACTTCCTGACCGCGCATGACGGCTTCACGCTGATGGACGTGGTCAGCTATTCCGAAAAGCACAACCAGGCCAATGGCGAGGAGAACCGCGACGGCCATTCCGAGAATTTCTCGGACAACATGGGCGCCGAGGGGCCCAGCGACGACCCCGCGATCCGGGACGCCCGCGCGCGGCGGCGGCGCAACCTGCTGGCGACGCTGCTTCTGTCGCAGGGCACGCCGATGCTGCTGGCCGGGGACGAGCTGGGCAATTCGCAACAGGGCAACAACAACGCCTATTGCCAGGACAACGAGATCGGCTGGGTGCAATGGCAGGGTGCCGACCCGGCCTTCCTGGACTTCACCCGCAAGCTCATCGCCTTTCGCCGCGCCCATCCGATCCTGCGGCAGAAACGTTTCCTGCATTCGCGCCCGCGCCTGACCGACGGGCTGCCCGACCTGTTCTGGCTGCGCCCGGACGGCGCGCAGATGACCTCGGCCGATTGGGGCAATCCCGAGCTGCGCGTGCTTTGCGCCGAGCTGCGCATGGCCGCCGGCACCCCCGAATATGCGCAGCGCGAGGAGGCGCTGTTTCTGGTCTTCAACAACGGTGAGCCGCTGGAGGTGGTGCTGCCCGAGCGCCCCGAGGGCTGGCGCTGGCGGCTGCATCTGGATACCAGCCGCCCCGACCTGGCCCCGCATGTGGTCGAGGCCGAGCGGCTGGCGGTGGACGGCCAGTCGACCCTCGCCTTCGATCTGGAGCGCGAGCATGGCTGATCCGCGCCTGACCCTGGCCGGTCGCATGGGCGTGCTGCCGGGCTTTCACGACCTTGCCGGGCAATGGCGCGAGACCTCGGTCGAGACGGCGGTGGCGCTGCTTGCCGCCATGGGCCTTGCCGTACCCACCGCGGCCGAGGCGCAGGCGGCGCTGGACGACCATGCCGTCCGCCTGCCGCAGGACGTGATCTGCGCTGCCGGCGCGCGCCCCGACCTGGCCTTGGACGACTGGCAACTGACCTTCGAGGACGGCACCGAGGCCGAGGGGAACGGCCCGCTGCCCGTGCTGCCGCTGGGCATCCACCGCCTGCGGGCCGGGGGCCGGGACTATACGCTGCTCGCCGCGCCGCCGCGCCTGCCGGGGCCGGCGCGCTGCTGGGGGCTGGCCGCGCCGCTTTACGGCATCTCGGAAACTGGGATCGGCAGCTATGCCGACCTTGCGGTGCTGGCCAAAAGCATGGGCCGGCAAGGGGCGGCATTCCTGGGCATCAACCCGGTCCATGCCGGCTTTCCGACCGAGCCGCAGCTGTCCAGCCCCTATACCCCCTCGCATCGCCGGCGGCTGAACGTGATCCACCTGCCCGGCGGCCTCGGTACCCCCGGCCCGCGCATCGACTATGCCCGCGACATCCCGGCCCGCATGGCGGCCTTGCGGGCGGGATACGACGCCTTTCCAGGCGATCCGGCCTTCGACGCCTGGCAGGCGGCGGCGGGCGAGGGCCTGCAACGCTTTGCCCTGCATCAGGCGCTCTCGGCCCGGCTGGGGGCCTTCTGGGGCGACTGGCCGGCGACGCTCGCCTCGCCCGACACGCCTGCCGCCATCGCTGCGCGGGCCGATCTGGCCGGCGAGATGCGCTTTCACGCCTGGCTGCAATGGCGGGCCGAGCGGGCCTTGTCGGCGGCCGGGCAGGCGGCGCGCGAAGGCGGCATGGCGCATGGGCTCTATCTCGACCTCGCCGTCGGCACCCATCCCTTCGGCGCCGAGACCTGGGAGGATCGTGCCAGCTTCGCCTTCGGCGCCTCGCTCGGTGCGCCGCCCGACGCTTTCGCCCCGCAGGGGCAGAACTGGAGCCTCGCGCCCTTCAGCCCCTTGGGCCTGCGCGCCCAAGCCTATGCGCCGCTGGCCGAGACCCTGCGCCGCCAGCTGCAATTCGCCGGCGTGCTGCGCATCGACCACATCCTGGGTTTCGAGCGCGCCTATTGGGTGCCGGACGCCGCCCCCGGCGCCTATGTCGCCATGCCGCGCGATGCCATGCTGGCCGTGGCCCGGATCGAGGCGGCGCGCGCCGGCAATGCGGTGCTCGTCGGCGAGGATCTGGGCAATATCCCCGACGGCCTGCGCGAGGCGCTGGCGGCTTCCGGCATCCTCGGCTGCCGCGTGGCGATGTTCGAGCGCGAGGGCTGGCATCCGCCGGCCTTCCGCCCGGCCGAATCCTATGACCAGGGCGCCATCGCCAGCTTCTCGACCCACGACCTGCCGACCTGGCGCGGCTGGCGGCGTGGCGCCGACATCGCTGCCCGCGCCGGCATCGCCGGGCAGGAAACCGCCGCCGGGCAGCAAGAACGCGCCGAGGAGGTCGTCGCCTTCGACCGGCTGCTGCCCGATCCCGGCTTGGACGCGCTGCACGGTTTCCTGGCCCGCACGCCGTCGCGTCTGGTGGCGGTGCAGGCGGAGCTGCTGCTCGACATGGCCGACCAGCCGAACCTGCCCGGCACGGTCGGCGAATATCCGAACTGGCAGCTGCGCCTGCCGGTGGCGGCCGGGGATTTCCCGGCATTGCCCTCGGTCGCGCGGACTGCCAGCATCATGCGCGACCACGAACGCTAAGGAGAGGTCCATGACCGTTCACACCGTCCCGACCCAGCCCATCGCGGGGCAAAAGCCCGGCACCTCGGGCCTGCGCAAGAAGACCTCGGTCTTCATGCAGCCGCATTACCTGGAAAACTTCGTGCAGGCGATCTGGAACGGCACCGGCGGCGCCGCGGGCAAGACCTATGTGCTGGGCGGCGACGGGCGCTATTTCGGCGACCGCGCCGCGCAGGTCATCCTGCGCATGGCCGCGGCCAGCGGCGCGAAGAAGGTGATCGTCGGCCAGAACGCGCTGCTTTCCACCCCCGCCGCCTCGCACCTGATCCGGCTGCGCGGGGCGGATGGCGGCATCATCATGTCCGCCAGCCACAATCCCGGCGGCCCGACCGAGGATTTCGGCGTCAAATACAATATCGGCAATGGCGGCCCGGCCCCCGAACCGGTGACCGAGGCGATCTTCGAGGCCACCAAGACCCTGGCCGAATACCACATCCTCGACGCGCAGGACGTGGACCTGGCCACGCCGGGGACCAAGGCCCTGGGCGGCATGGAGGTCGAGGTCGTCGACCCGGTCGCCGATTATGCCGAGCTGATGCGCTCGATCTTCGATTTCGGCAAGATCCGCGCGCTGTTCGCCGACGGCTTCCGCATCCGCTTCGACGCCATGCATGCGGTCACCGGCCCCTATGCCAGGGCGATCCTGGAAGGCGAGCTGGGCGCGCCCGCGGGCTCGGTGGTGAATGCCGTTCCCAGTCCCGATTTCGGCGGCGGCCATCCCGACCCGAACCCGATCTGGGCCAAGGATCTGATGGATGCGATGTTCGGGCCGGACGCGCCGGATTTCGGCGCCGCCTCGGATGGCGACGGCGACCGCAACATGATCGTCGGCCGCAACTGCTACGTGACGCCTTCGGACAGCCTGGCGGTGCTGGCTGCGAACGCCACGCTGGTCCCGGCCTATGCCGGCGGGTTGAAAGGCGTGGCGCGCTCCATGCCGACCTCGCGGGCGCTGGACCGGGTGGCCGAGCGCCTGGGCCTGGCCTGCTACGAGACGCCGACCGGCTGGAAATTCTTCGGCAACCTGCTCGACGCCGGCAAGGCGACGCTCTGCGGCGAGGAAAGCGCCGGCACCGGTTCGGACCATGTGCGGGAAAAGGACGGGCTCTGGGCGGTGCTGTTCTGGCTGAACCTGCTGGCCGAGCGCCGGCAGCCGGTGGCCGGGATCATGGCCGACCATTGGGCGAAATACGGCCGCAACTACTATTCCCGCCACGACTATGAGGCGGTGGATGCCGCGGCCGCGGCCGAGCTGATGCAGGCGCTGCGCGAGCGTCTGGCCGATCTGCCGGGCCAGGCCGCGGCCGGGCTGCGGATCGAGGCGGCGGACGAGTTCGCCTATGACGACCCGGTGGACGGCTCGCGCAGCGAGGGGCAGGGCCTGCGCATCATGACCGAGGGCGGCGGCCGCATCGTGCTGCGCCTGTCGGGCACCGGCACCGAGGGGGCGACGCTGCGCGTCTACCTGGAGCGGGTCGAGACCGATCCCGCCCGGATGCAGGACGATCCGCAACAGGCGCTGGCAGGCATCGTCGCCGCCGCCGAGGAAATCGCCGGCATCCACGCCCGCACCGGCCGGGATGCGCCCGACGTCATCACCTGAGCGCGTCCCGCGCGGCGGGATCAGCCCGCCGCCAGTTCGTCCCAGCAGGCCAGCGCGTGGCCGGCATACATCAGGCCCGGCCCGCCGCTCATCTGGATCGCCATGGACAACACGTCGCCCAGTTCCTCGCGCGTGGCGCCGGCCTTCATCAGCGCCTCGACATGGAACAGGATGCAGGGCTCGCAGCGCTGGACGATGGCCATGCCGACGGCGATGAATTCCTTGGTCTTGGCATCCAGAACGCCGCCGTCATGAACCGCCTTGGACAGTGCGCCGAAGCCCTTGGTGGCGTCGGGGATGGCCTTGTTCATCACCCGCAATTCGCTGCGCATCTCGTCGATCTTTGCCTTGTAGCTCATGGTTCGCACTCCTTCTGGGCCGGGCATGGCTAGCCCGGCGCCGATCGGAACGGCTTGATCCAGATCAAGGGAATTGCGAATTTTCGCAGGTTCGCGGCAAGGTTCAGACCCGGCGCCCGCGCACCCATGTCTCGCGCATGACCGGCGTATCCTCGTCCAGCATGGCAAAGCGGATCAGGTCGGCGCGCAGCCCCGGCGCCAGGCGGCCGCGGTCGGCCAATCCGGCCGCCTGGGCCGGGTTGGCCGTCACGCTTGCCATGGCGCGCGGCAGGTCGTCCCAGATCCGCGCCAGGATCAGCGCCCCGGCCAGGAGCCCCGCGGGCACGTAATCCGAGGACAGGATATCGAGCTGCCCGGCCCGTGCCAGATCCGCCGCCGAGACATTGCCGGAATGGCTGCCGCCGCGGATCAGGTTCGGCGCCCCCATCATCACCATGATACCGTGGTCGTGGCAGGCCGCCGCCGCCTCGGGCGTGGTCGGGAATTCGGCCAGCCGCACGCCATGGCCGGCCGAAAGCGCGACATGTGCGGCCGTGGTGTCGTCATGGCTGGCCAGCACCGCGCCCAGCCGGTGCGCGATCTCGACCGCCGCCGCCTCGTGGCGGTCGCCGAAGCGGGCGCGCAGATCCTGCAGCCGGGCGACATGCTCGGCGAAGGCCGCGTCCGAGAGCTTGTACTTGCCCTGCACATATTGCGCGAGCTTCGAGATGTCGCGGAACTGGCGCTGGCCCGGTGTGTGGTCCATCAGGCTGATGATGCCGACCCGGTCCTCGGGGCCGAACTCGTCGAGTTCCGCCAGCAGGGTCTGCGAGCAGATCTCGGCGCGCAGGTGCAGGAAATGGCTGATGCGCAGCGCCCCCCGAGCCCGTAGCGCGGCCAGTTCATGTGCCAGTTCGCGGGCATATTTGTCGTAATCCTGGTCTGGCCCCTCGTTCGGGATCGAGCCCACGCGCATGGCGTCGAAGACCGTGGTGATGCCGCAGCCCGCCAGTTCGGCGTCATGCGCCAGGATGGCCCCGGCATGGGGCCAGTCCACGCCGGGGCGGGGACGGATGTGGCGTTCCAGGTTGTCGGTATGCAGCTCGACCATGCCGGGGGCAAGATAGTCGCCCTGCATGTCCAGCGCGCCGGCCGGCACGGCGCTGCCCGGCTGGATCGCGGCGATGGCGCCGTCCTCCAGCACCAGCGCGCCGGGGGTCACGGTCTCGGGCAGGATCAGGCGGGCATTGGCGAGGATGGTGCGGGTCATGGCGGGCCTTGGGGTTGCGGGGCAGGCCAGGGGTGGCCGATTGCGGCGCCATGGTCAAGCGCGGTGGCTGCGAGATGGGGGCCGGGGGGCTTTGCCCCCACGC